>JAJLKS010000407.1:0-3094 GCA_033838765.1 Alphaproteobacteria bacterium | reverse complement strand
ACGGCTTCCGCAAGGCGGACGCGAACGGCATCGCCCAGCGAATAGGCGATGCGCGTACGCTGGCCGATCAGCGCATGGATGATCTCGTCATGATGGAAGAAATCCCCGCCAAGCGACGAGATGGGCACGAAGCCATCCGCGCCGGTCTCGTCGAGCTTCACGAAAAGGCCGAAGCGTGTCACACCTGCGATGCGTCCGGTGAACTCAGCGCCGATGCGCGCTTCGAGGAAGGCGGCAATGAAGCGGTCCTTCGAGTCGCGTTCGGCGAGCATCGAGCGGCGCTCGGTCATGGAGATGTGTTCGGCGATCTCGGCAAGTTCCGCCACTTCGTCATCGGTCTGCCCGTCCTTGCCGAAGCCGAGCCCCGCGATCAGCGCGCGGTGGACGGTGAGGTCGGCATAGCGGCGGATAGGCGAGGTGAAGTGGGCATAGCGGCGCAGGTTCAGTCCGAAATGGCCGATATTGTCCGGCGAGTAGACGGCTTGCGCCTGAGAGCGCAGCACCACGTCGGAGACGATGCGGTCATGCTCAGTGCCGTCCACCTGCGAGAGGATGCGATTGAAATTCGCCGGGCGGATATTCTCGCCTTTGGTGAAGTTCAGGTTCAGCGTTGCAAGGAACTCCGCCAGCGCCACCAGCTTCTCGCGCGAGGGTGCATCATGGATGCGGTAGATCACATTGCGGCGCACGGCCTCCGCCTGCTCGGCGGCGCAGACGTTCGCCTGGATCATGAACTCCTCGATGAGCTTCATCGATTCGAACTTGTCGCCGATGCGCACGCCTGCGATGCGTCCATCCGCGCCGATGTCGATCTTGTGTTCGGGCAGGTCGAGGTCGAGCGGCGCGCGCACCTCGCGCGCCTTGGCGATGATGCGATAGGCCGCCCATAGCGGCTTCAGCACGGGCTCGAGCAGCGGACCGGCTATATCGTCCGGCCGCCCGTCGATAGCCTCCTGCACCTGCCGGTAGCTCAGGCTTGCTGCCGAACGCATCAGGCCACGGATGAATTCATGGCCGCGCTTGTTACCGTTGCGGTCGAAGACCATGCGCACGGCGAAGCAGGCGCGGTCCTCGCCATCGACCAGCGAGCAGAGATCGTTCGAAATGCGCTCCGGCAGCATCGGCACGACGCGATCCGGGAAATAGGTCGAGTTGCCGCGCTTCCTCGCCTCGCGGTCCATCGGCGAGCCGGGCTTCACATAGGCCGCGACATCGGCGATGGCGACGATGGCGACGACACCGCCCTCGTTTTTCGGGTCTGTGTCGGGCGCCGCCCAGACGGCATCGTCATGGTCGCGCGCATCGGCGGGGTCGATGGTGATAAGCGGAATGTCACGCAGGTCCGTGCGGCCCTTGATCCCATGATGTTTCGCGGCTTCCGCTTCGGCGATCACTTCGTCCGGGAAGGCGTCGGGAATGCCATGCGCGTGTATGGCGATCAGGCTGATCGAGCGCGGGTCCTCGCTGTCGCCGAAGACTTCGCGGATGCGTGCGCGCAGGAGGCCGTATTTCTTGCCGGGAACTGTTTCGGCGAAAACCAGATTGCCGTCTTCGGCGCCATTCACATCTTCCGGCGCAATTTCATATTCGTTGCGCAGCTTCTTTTCGACGGGAACGAGGCGTCCGCCTTTGCGTTTCTTGTTCGCGCGGTAGAGACCGAGAACCCGCTCCGCGCCCTTGCCGATCCGGCGGATGACCTGCGCTTCGTAGGGGTAGGGCTCTTCCTCGTCTTCCACCTTCGCGATGCGCGCCAGCACGCGGTCGCCGACGCCGGCGGGCGGCTCGTCATAGTCGCGCTTCTTGCGCGAAGTGTCGGGTGTCACGACGATGAGCGGTGCAGGGTCTTCGCCCGGCCAGTTGACTGGACGTGCGATCAGCTCGCCATCCA
The DNA here is from genome assembly GCA_033838765.1 of Alphaproteobacteria bacterium. Classification (GTDB taxonomy): domain Bacteria; phylum Pseudomonadota; class Alphaproteobacteria; order Parvibaculales; family Parvibaculaceae; genus Parvibaculum. Next base: position 1,206 of record JAJLKS010000407.1, on the reverse strand, counting down.
TGTCCGTATGGGTGATCTCGATGACGGTGACGGGCGGCAGCGCATCGGTGCGGCGCAGGTTCTTCGCCTCGTCCTTCGCGATCAGCCCTTCCTCCGACATCGCCTTCAGCATCTGCTTTAGCGGAATGCGGTCGTCGCCCTTCACGCCGAAGGCGCGGCCGATCTCGCGCTTCGAGGTCTTGCCCGGATTTTCGGAGAGGAAGGCGAGGATCTGTTCGCGCGTCGGCAAGCCGCCGGATTTCTTCTTTCCGGCGGGCTTTTTCGTCGCGGCCCTTTTGGGCTTGCCTTCGGCCAATGTCAGTCCGCCATTTCAGAGGCTTTGCCGCTTTTCTTCGCGGCCGGTTTCTTTGCGGTGGGCTTTTTCGCTGCGGTCTTTTTGGCAGGCGCCTTCTTTTTCGCTGCGGGCTTTTTTGCGGCAGCCTTTTTTGCCGGTGCCTTCTTTTCCGCCGGTTCCTTTTTCGCCGCAGCTTTCTTCGCGGGCTTCTTCTTGCCGCTCTTCGCGTCCTTTTCGGCCACGAGCGCCAGCGCCTCTTCAAGCGTCACGTCTTCGGGGACGGCCGATCTCGGCAGTGTCGCATTGGTGCTGCCATGCTTGATATAGGGGCCGTATTTGCCCTCGCGCACCTGCACGGGCTTGCCGGTGTCGGGATGGTCGCCAAGTTCCTTCAGCACCTTGCCTGCGCGCTCTTCCGCGCGGGCAATCTTTTCCGCGAGCACGGTGACGGCACGGTTCAGGCCGATGTCGAAAAGCTCCTCCGGGTCCTTCAGGTTCGCATAGGTCCCGTCATGCAGGATGAAGGGGCCGAAACGGCCAAGGCCCGCCGTGATCTTCTTGCCGGTTTCCGGATGGATGCCGACTTCGCGCGGAAGAGTGAGCAGCCGCAGCGCCATGTCGAGATCGACATCGGCGGCGGAGGTCTTCGCAGGCAGGCCGCTCCGCTTCGGCTTGTCGCCATCTGACAGCGGTGCGCGTTCGACGTAAGGTCCGAAGCGGCCTGTCTTGAGCGAAACCTCCGCGCCCGTTTCCGGGTCGGTGCCGAGCACGCGGTCGCCGGTTGCTTCCTCGCCTTCGGCGCCTACGGTGAGCTGGCGCGTGAATTTGCACTCCGGATAGTTCGAGCAACCGACGAAAGCGCCGAAGCGGCCGACCTTCAGGGATAGACGCCCATTGTCGCAAGAGGGGCAGGCGCGCGCATCCGTGCCGTC
>JAJLKS010000406.1:0-2014 GCA_033838765.1 Alphaproteobacteria bacterium | reverse complement strand
CATCGCGATCGAGGGTCAACGGCGGCGAGAGAACATTGAGATGGGCAAGCGGCCGGACCAGAAGCCCGCGCTTCTGGCAGTGCCGCCAGATGCGCTTGCCGATGCGGATATCGTCGGCGAAAAGTTCCTTCCGCGCCTTGTCGGCCACATATTCGATGCACATCATGAAACGGCGCCCTCGCACATCGCCGACAAGCGGCAGATCGGCAAGCGACGCCAGCCGCTCCTCGAAATAGGGACCGATTTCGCGCACCCGTTCGCAGATCCGCTCGCGCTCGATGATCTCGATATTCTTCAGCGCTGCGATACAGGCGACTGCGTGCCCCGAATAGGTAAAGCCCGTGTTGAAATAGGTACCGGGGCGGCTCAGCACTTCATAGATTTCATCGGACATGATGACGGCTCCCGCCGGGATGTAACCCGAGGTAAGCCCCTTGGCACAGGTAATGATATCCGGGACGATGCCGAATTCCGCTTCGGACGAGAACATATGACCGAGCCGTCCGAAGGCAGTTACCACCTCGTCGGATACATAGAGAAGCCCATATTTCCTGCAGATCGCATGCATGCGCTTCAGATAGCCCTCGGGCGTCACTATGACGCCGCCAGAGCCCTGGATCGGCTCGGCGATGAAGCAGGCCACATTTTCCGCCCCGAGCTCGACGATCTTTGCCTCGAATTCATCGGCAAGAAGATCGAGAAACTCAGCCTCGCTCGTTCCTTCGGGACGGCGATACAGGCCCGGCGCACCGAGATGATGGATGAAGCCGTTCTCTGCCATCCAGTCCGTCGAGTAAGCTGGGTCACTCAACGACGCCGTTAGATAAGTGCTGCCATGATAAGCCTTGTCGCGCGTGATGATGTGCCGCCGCTCCGGCTGACCCTTGCGGATAAAATAGTGATGGATGAGGCGGATCGCGGAATCGGCCGCCGTTGAACCGCCTGTCGTGAAGAGTACGCGATTGAGCGATCCCGGTGCACGGCGCGCAAGCTCTTCGGCGAGCGTCGCCATAGGCGCAGAGGTCAGATCGTCGAACGGCGAATAATAATCGAGACGGCGAATCTGGTCCGCAATCGCGTCGGCCATCTCGTCACGGCCATGACCGATATTCACGCACCACATGCCGCCCAGTCCGTCCAGGAACTTGCGTCCATCCTCGCCAAAGACATAGTTGCCTTTCGCGGACGCAATCACAGTCCGCTCGGCCGTCTCCATGATGGACAGGTCCGTGAATGGATGAATGTTGTGGCGCCGGTCAGTGGATTCGACGCTTGCATGATTGATCTTGCGCTCGGCGAGACTCAAGACACTCTCCTTGCTTCGGCAGACTTTCGGTGCTCCATGAATACGCCATAGCCCATAGGTCATCTGTGGCCTTGGTAGGCTATACGCCGGAAAAACCCGGACTGGGCATAGCTGCCGGGCGTGCTAAACTTTTTGATGGTCGATGGAAAACGGCGCCGACAAAGTGCCGGAGCGAGAGGCATGACGGAGAAAAACAAAAAAGGTGGCTCGATGCCACTCGACGGCGTAGCTGCATGGAGCCGGAATCTCGCTGCGAGCCTCACCGCGACCGGCATGGAAGAATGTGCCGCAAGGCTCGCAGACGGCCTGACCGCGCTCGTGCCGGATACACGCATCTATATCGGCCTTTACCGGCGCGCCGCCCCGCCCATCGTCATCGACTTCGACGGACATGATGAATGGAATCACGGCTATAGCGACGGCAAATATCTGCTCGATCCAACCTATGACCGTTTTCTCGCAGGCGGGGAAAGTGTCTGCCTGTCACCGAAGGAAATCTTCCCGCCGGATTTTCGCAAGAGCGATTACTACATTTCGTACTATCGTCCTTACGGTATGGTCGATGAGATATGTTATCTCCTTCATGTCGAGCCGGAGGCGGCAATCTATGTCTCGTTGATGCGGCTTGCCCCTGCCGCCGCCTTCACGGCTGCGGAGTTCCGGCGGCTCGATGCGGTGCTGCACGCGGTGGAAACGGCGGCTGTGCAT
>JAJLKS010000405.1:0-1554 GCA_033838765.1 Alphaproteobacteria bacterium | reverse complement strand
TACGATCTGATCATTGTGGGCGGAGGCATTGGCGGCTCGGCGCTTGCCGCGACAATGGCAAAGGCAGGCAAGAGCGTGCTGCTGCTTGAAAAGAGCGCCGTCTATGAAGATCATGTGCGCGGCGAATGGATTGCGCCCTGGGGCGTCGCCGAGACGAAGCGGCTCGGTTTCTACGACACGCTGGTTGCCGCGGGCGGGCACCACCTTGCGCAGCACATCACCTATGACGAGACGCATGACCCGGAAGTGGCGGAAGCCATGCCGCTCCCGCTCGACATGTTCATTCCGGGCATTCCGGGGCCGCTCTGCCTCGGCCATCCGAAACACTGCCAGACCTTGTTCGACGAGGCGAAGCGCGCCGGCGCGACCGCGCTGCGCGGCGTCAACGTGACGAAAGTCGAGACCGGCAAGGCGCCGCGTGTCGAATTCGAGCATGACGGAAAGGCGCATGTGGCGACAGCGCGGCTCATTGCCGGCGCCGATGGACGCTCCTCCGTGGTGCGGGCCGCCTGCGGCATCGATCTTCATCAGAACAAGCCGCACCACATGTTTGGCGGGTTGCTCGTCGAAGGCGCCGAAGGCTGGAACCCGACCCGGCAGGCAATCGGCACGGAAGGCGATTTCGCCTTTCTCGCCTTTCCGCAGGGCAATGGCCGCGTGCGGGTCTATGGCAGCTATTCGCTCGACGAACGGCGCCGCTTCGCGGGCGAAGACGGACCGCGCGCCTTTCTCGAGGCCTTCCGGATGAACTGCGCGCCGGATAACAAGTATCTCGCCGAAGCGAAGCCGGCCGGGCCGCTGTTCAGCTATTTCAACAATGATTCATGGACGGACGAGCCTTTCACGCAAGGTGCTGTGCTGATCGGCGATGCGGCGGGATGGAACGACCCGATCAACGGGCTCGGGCTCTCCATCACCTATCGCGATGTGCGGATCGTGAGCGACCTGCTGAAGGAAAATGACGACTGGGACCCGGCGCTCTTCGAGCCTTATACCGAGGAACGCTATGAGCGCCTCCGGCGGCTGCGCTTTGCCGGACATCTCCAGTCCATTCTCGATGCGGAGTTCGGCGAGGCAGCCCGCGAAAGGCGGCGCCGCTACAATGAGCGCAAGGCAGCGGACCCGTCGCTCGGCGCACATGCCTTTGCCATCATGGCAGGACCGGAAACGCTGCCGCCTGAAATGTTCACCGAAGAGCACAAGCGCAAGGTGCTTGGCGAGGCGCTGGAAGAAGGAGCGGCGGCATGAGCATCGATATCGAAGATTTCAATGCGCGCTGGCTTGCCAAATGGTCCGAGAAGGATGTGACAGGCCTGCTGAAATTCTATGCGGCCGACACGACCTATCGCGACCCGCAAGTGCCGGACGGGCTCAAGGGCGAGGAGGCGCTCGGCGCATATCTCAAGCAGCTCTTCGACTCGACGCCGCCCAATCACTACGCGCCGCATGAGACATCGACGACGGCCAACGGATACTGCGGACGCTGGTATGCCACGATCTCGATGCCCGATGGATCGAAGGGCCTGATGCGCGGCTTCGATCTTGTGGTGCTGG
>JAJLKS010000404.1:0-2306 GCA_033838765.1 Alphaproteobacteria bacterium | reverse complement strand
GGGTTCGGCCAGCTTTCCGTGCGGCTTCCATCCGGCCATGACGCGGTGATGTTCGTCATCACCGGGCTTTCGAGCTTCCCGAAGAGTTCGGTCATCCGTTCGGTGACCTGCGTCTCCGAGCCGATATGGGTATAGGTGCCTCGGCCCGCCTCTGCGGCCCGGCTCATGAAGTAGCTGTTCGGTGCCGAGCCGATGCCAACCGCAAATAGGCGCGAGCGGCCGAGATTGGCCGTAATCTCGGTAAAGAGTTCGCGTTCGTTCGAGATCGCGCCATCGGTCAGGAAAACGATCTGGCGGATGCGGGAGCCGTCTCGAATGTTGCTGTCGCGCAATGCCGCTTTGAGGGCGGGCAGCATTTCCGTGCCGCCATTGGCATCAAGGCTCTTAACGAATTTCCGCGCCATGTCGAGGTTTTCGCCATGGGCCGGAACGGCAGCAGGGAAGAGCATATCCATCGTGTGGTCGAAGCGGATCACGTTGAAGGTGTCGCCGGGCTTCAGCCGGTCGAGGGCGAAGAGCAGGCTTTCCTTCGCCTGCACCATCGAGGGCCCCGACATGGAGCCGGAATTGTCGATGACGAAGATCGCCTCGCGGGGCTTTGCCTCCGGCTGCACCTCGCCGGAGGGCGGCGTCAGCATGACGAGGACATAATCCTCATCGCCGATCCGCTCGCGGAAGAGGGCGGCGGAGGGCGCGCGCGTCTCGGCCGGGCGCCAGACGAGTTCGAAGTCGCGGTCGGCGGGCACAACCTCTTCGGAGAGCTTGAGGGAGGCCATCCGTTCGCCGTCCCGGGTCAGGTCGATCTTGTGAAAGGCGCTCGTCACCTCGCCGAGCGGAAAGCCCGCATCGAGCGTGACGGCGAGGCTCACGGGGTTGATCCTGCCTTCGTCGGGATGGAGGACTGGCGGCTGTTCGAGGCCGTCCAAAGGATCACGCGGCTGGATATCGCCCCAGCCGCCTTGGCCTGGCGCAAAGTCCACGAGCTGCGGCTCGGCCGGTTGCGGCACATAGCGCGGCGCGACGACCATCGGGAAGCGCAGCGAGAATGTGTCGCCGTCGCGGCGCACCGTCTGCTGATACTCGATCTGGATGATGATCGTCTCATACGGGCCGATATTCGCCACCGAATTGACGAAGGCATTGGGGCGTTGCTGTTCGATCAGGCTCGCGCGCTGGCCGCTGTCGCGCGCCTCCTCATAGGCGCGGCGGGCTTCCGCCTTTTCCTTTATCTGCCCTTCGATCACGCGCTCGCCAATGACCATCTTGAGCGTATCGACGGCGGAGTTTTCAGGAAGCGGAAAGACATATTTGCCTTCCACCCAGCCATCGCACGGGTTGATGAAATGCTGCGTCACGCGGGTCCGTGCGATCGGCCCGGTCACATCGATCTTCACATCGGTGGCAAGCAGCGGCGCCGGCACGTAGAGACCGGGCTCGGTGGAATTGAACAGGAGCGCACCGCTGCCCGGGCCATCGAGCCCGACAAGGCCGCGCGTATCGGCCTGCGCATGGCGCGCGAGGCCCGCAATGACGAGCAAGGCAAGGCAGACAAAGACTGAAAACAGGGCAAGCGAATGGGCAATGGAATTTTTCTGGCCGCGCGGACGTGCCGCTGTGGCCGGACGGACCGGTGAATAGGACATGGCAAATCTCCCCGCGTTTTGGCGTGCCAGAGGCTGACCCTCCTCAGGCGGACAAATTGTCGCGGGGAAATGGGGCGCAACGGGTCACGAAAGGCGACGGGACCGGACCTATTTCAAGGCCATTTTGTGTCGCGTTCACTCACACGGGCCGAATCGCAAGGATTCTCCGTCTACGGACGCCAGTTCATGGGTACATGCAGAGGCTGGTCCTGCACACGTGCCAGCCATGCATTGACGGCACTGTAGGGCGCGAGGTCGAAGGCGCCCTCATGGGCGACATGTGTGTAGGCATAAAGCGCGATGTCGGCGATGGAGTAGGCATTGCCTGCGAACCAGTCATGCGCGGAAAGATGCCGTTCCATGACGGAAATCGCCTCGTAACCGCGCCGGTGCCATTCGGGGAACATCGCGGCCTTTTCCTCCCGGCCGCCCGGCTTGATCGAGTGCCAGAAACGGGCAACGGCGACATATGGCTCGTGGCTGTACTGCTCGAAGAACATCCATTGCAGCGCCTCGGCCCGGGCGAAACGGTCTTCGGACAGAAGCGGTGTGCCCTCGGCAAGCCAGAAGAGGATCGCGTTCGATTCCGGCAGCGTTCGACCATCGTCGAGTTCCAGCGTCGGGACCCGGCCATTGGGATTGCGCTTCAGGAAATCCTCGGTG
>JAJLKS010000403.1:0-7044 GCA_033838765.1 Alphaproteobacteria bacterium | reverse complement strand
CGTTTCGAGTTTCTTGGTGACCGGGTTCTCGGTCTGGTCGTTGCGGGCTGGCTGCTTGAAACCTACCCAGACGCGGATGAAGGCGAGCTTGCTGTGCGCTTCAATGCGCTGGTGCGCAAGGAAGCCTGCGCGGCTGTAGCGGAACGTGCCGGGCTCGGCGCCCATGTCGTCATGGGTGGCGGGGAGGAGAAGGCCGGGGGGAGGCGGAAAGCCGCAATTCTCGCCGATGCCTGCGAAGCGGTGATTGCTGCGCTCTATCTCGATGGCGGTCTTCCGGCGGCCGAGCGCTTCATCAGAACGGAATGGGCGCCGTTGCTCGACAAGTCGGAAAGCGTCCCGCAGGACGCGAAAACGGCGCTGCAGGAATGGGCCCAGGGTGCCGGTAAACCTGTCCCGGAATATGCGCTGGATGGCCGGACCGGCCCCGATCATGCCCCGGAATTCACTGTTTCGGTCCGCGTCGAGGGGCAGCCGCACATACAGGCGAAAGGCGCCTCCAAGCGGCAGGCGGAGCAGGCGGCGGCGAGGGGCATGCTCGAAAAACTCGGCCTCTGGCGCCGCGAGACCTGAGCGCCTTTGGCGGCGATGTGCTATTGAAATACCATGGAAAATGAATTGAACAGGAACGCGCCGGAAGGCGCTGCCGGGCCAACGCGCTGCGGCTTTGTCGCCATCATCGGTGCGCCAAATGCAGGCAAGTCGACCCTGCTGAACCAGCTTGTCGGATCGAAGGTTGCGATCGTCACGCATAAGGTGCAGACGACGCGTTCGCGCATTCGCGGCATCGCGATGGAGGGGAACACGCAGATCGTGTTCGTCGACACGCCGGGTATTTTCAAGCCGAAGCGGCGGCTCGACAAGGCAATGGTCGAGGCGGCATGGGGCGGTGCGGGCGATGCCGACGCGATTATCCTCATGGTCGACGCGGAATACGAGCGCGAGGAAGACCTCGAAAGGATCATCGAGGGCCTGAAGTCGCAAGGCCGCAAGGCGATCCTCGTCCTCAACAAGATCGACGCAACCAGCCGGGAGAAACTGCTGAAGCTTGCCGCACGGCTGAACGAGGCGGGGATTTTTACCGATACGTTCATGATCTCGGCGATGAAGGGGAGCGGCGTTGCCGATCTCCGGCGGCACCTCGCGTCGCTGATGCCTGCCGGGCCGTGGCACTATCCGGAAGACCAGGCGGCCGATGTACCGCTCCGCTCGCTTGCGGCGGAAGTGACGCGCGAGAAACTTTTCCTCCGGCTCCATGATGAATTGCCCTATTCGCTGACCGTCGAAACGGAGGAATGGGAGCAGCGCAAGGATGGATCGATCCGCATCCAGCAGGTGATTTTCGTCGAGCGCGAAAGCCAGAAGAAAATCGCCCTCGGCAAGGGCGGGCAGACGATCAAGAAGGTCGGCCAGATGGCCCGCGAGGAGCTTGAAGAGCTGCTCGAAACGCGCGTTCACCTGTTCCTTTTCGTGAAAGTGCGGGAGAACTGGTCCGACGACCGCGAACGCTACCGTGAAATGGGGCTCGACTTCCCGACGGAGTGAGGTGGAACCATGCTCTACTGGGAAATTCTTATCGTCGTCGTACTGGTCCTGATCAACGGCCTGCTTGCCATGTCGGAGCTTGCAGTCGTTTCGGCGCGAAAGGCGCGCCTTGAGGCGATGAAGCGGAATGGCAACAAGGGGGCGGCGACGGCGTTGTCCCTGATCGAAGATCCAAGCCGCTTTCTCTCGACGGTCCAGATCGGCATCACGCTTGTCGGCGTTGTTGCAGGTGCCTATAGCGGTGCAACCCTTGGCGAACGCCTTGGCGTCTGGCTTTCGGGCTTCGAATTTGTCGGTGCCTATGGATACACCGCCGGTATCGCCATTGTCGTGATATCGATCACCTATCTGTCGCTGATCGTCGGCGAGCTCGTTCCCAAGCGGATTGCTCTCGCCAACCCGGAAGGGACGGCCTCGATCGTCGCGCGGCCAATGAAGGCGCTTTCCGTGGCCGCAGCGCCTGCCGTATGGCTGCTGAAGCTTTCGACGGACGCAATCTTGAGCGTCCTCGGCCTCGGCAAGACACGCGGCTCGCAGGTGAGTGAAGACGAGATAAAGTCGCTCATTGCGGAAGGCACGCGAGCTGGCATCTTCGTGCCGCAGGAGCGTGAGATGATCGAGGGCGTGCTGAGGCTCGCCGACCGCTCCGTGGGCGCCATCATGACACCGCGCGTCGATATGGTCTGGCTCGACAGAAATGCAAAGCCCGAGGATATTGCCCGCATCATAGGCGACAACCGCTTTTCCCGGTTTCCGGTTTGCGACGGTTCCGTCGATGAAATTGCCGGCGTGGTGCATGTGAAGGATATCGTGCCTCCCGCGTTGACGTCCGGTTCCCTGTCGCTCGACCGGCATATGACGGCGGCACCCTTCGTTCCCGAGAACAAGGAAGTTCTGCGCTTGCTTGACCGTTTCAAGCAGGACAGGGTTCACGTTGCAATCGTTGTAGACGAGTACGGGTCCACACTCGGTATCGTCACCCTGACCGACATTCTGGAAGCCATTGCCGGCGATCTTCCCGAGCTTGGCGAGGAAGAGGAAGTCGGAATGCGGCAGCGCGACGACGGATCGTGGCTGGTCGACGGGGGCATGCCGGTCGATGAGTTTTCGGCTGGCTTCAACCTTGAGATTGCCGGACGGGACTTCAACACGATTGCCGGATTTGCACTTTCGCGGTTCGGGCATCTTCCTGTGGCCGGCGAAAGTTTCGAGTATCGGGGTTGGCGCTTTGAAGTGGCCGACATGGATGGACGGCGGATCGATAAACTGATCGTTGCGGCGGCAGGTGCATCGTCTCCGGTGTCCGAGGACGGCGGCCATGGACTGGCGTGACGAAGGGATCGTGTTGTCGGCGCGGGCCCATGGCGAGACGGGGGCGATCCTCGAACTTTTCACGCGGGAGCAGGGGCGGCACCTCGGCCTCGTGCATGGCGGTGCCGGGCCGCGAATGCGCAGCGTGCTGCAGCCCGGCAACAAGCTCAATGCGCATTGGAGGGCGCGGCTTTCCGACCATCTCGGCACCTACCAGGTGGAGCTCGTCCGTCCGCTTGCGGGCCTGCTGATGGACGATCCACTCGCGCTTCTCGCACTCAGCGCAGCGAGTGCGGTATGCGGCGTGGTGCCGGAGCGGGAGGCGCATCCCGCGCTCTATGATGGTTATGAAGTGCTACTTGAGACGCTGCAGGACGGCGACGTATGGCCCGCGATCTTCGTGCGCTTCGAGCTTGGGTTGCTGCAGGAACTCGGGTTCGGGCTCGACCTCACACGCTGCGCTGCGACCGGCGTCCGGGACGACCTCATCTATGTATCGCCAAAAAGCGGCGGTGCGGTGAGCCGGGCGGCGGGTGAGCCCTACAAGGACCGGCTGTTCCGGCTGCCGGGATTTCTCGTCGGCTCGCAGGCGGGCGAGGCTACGCCCGCGGATGTGGCGGAGGGCTTCAGGCTCACAGGGCATTTCCTCGAGCGCCACCTCTTCGCGGCGCATCAGCGGCATTTGCCCGACGCCCGGCTCCGGCTCATGGAGAAGATCGCGGCATGGGCGGGGTGAGCCGCGAATCGCTGGTATATTGGCGCCGCACCGCCAAGGACTGAGAGCAGACATAAATGACCAAGGCCGTTACGCCGCCCGAACCCGAACACGAGATCAATCTGCGCGAGGCGCTGGAGACGCGCTATCTCGCCTATGCGCTCTCGACCATCATGCACCGGGCGCTGCCGGATGTGCGCGACGGGCTGAAGCCGGTCCACCGGCGCGTGCTCTTTGCGATGCGGCAGCTGCGGCTCGAACCGGGGCAGGGCTTCAAGAAGTCGGCCCGCGTCGTCGGCGATGTCATCGGCCGCTATCATCCGCATGGCGACCAGTCGGTCTATGACGCTCTGGTGCGGCTCGCGCAGGACTTTTCAGTGCGCTACCCGCTTGTCGACGGGCAGGGCAATTTCGGCAATGTGGACGGCGATAACGCGGCAGCGATGCGCTACACGGAAGCGCGGCTGACGGCGGTTGCGGCGCTGCTGCTCGACGGGCTCGACGAGGATACGGTCGATTTCCGCGAGACCTATGATGGCGAGGACAAGGAGCCGATGGTGCTGCCGGGCGCTTTCCCGCAACTCCTCGCCAATGGTGCGTCGGGCATCGCGGTCGGCATGGCCACCAGCATCCCGCCGCATAATGCTGCCGAGCTTTGCGATGCGGCGCTCCACCTCATCAAATATCCGAATGCGCGGACGGAAAAGCTCGTCAGCTTCGTGCAGGGACCGGATTTCCCGACTGGCGGCATCGTGATCGAACCGCGCGAGGCGATCATCGAGGCTTATGAGACGGGGCGCGGCGGCTTCCGTGTGCGCGCGCGCTGGGAACAGGAAGAGCTGCCGCGCGGTCTCTGGCAGATCGTCGTGACGGAAATCCCCTATCAGGTGCAGAAGTCCAAGCTGGTCGAGAAGATCGCCGAACTCCTGCAGGCAAAGAAGCTGCCCCTGCTCGAAGATGTGCGCGACGAAAGCGCCGAGGAAATCCGGCTCGTGCTGGTGCCGAAGTCCAAGACGGTCGAGCCCGAACTGCTGATGGAGTCGCTCTTTCGGGCAACGGAGCTTGAAAGCCGGTTTCCGCTGAACCTGAACGTCCTATCGGCGGGGGAGGTGCCCGGCGTGATGAGCCTCCGGGAGGCGCTCCGGTCGTGGCTCGAGCATCGCAAGGAAGTGCTGGTCCGGCGCTCCAATTTCCGTCTCGACAAGATCGAGAAGCGGCTCGAAGTGCTCGAAGGCTATCTCAAGGCCTATCTCAATCTCGACGAGGTGATCCGCATCATCCGCGAGGAAGACGAGCCCAAGCCCGCGCTCATCAAGCGCTTCAAGCTGACGGACAACCAGGCGGAAGCGATCCTCAATATGCGTCTGCGGAGCTTGCGCAAGCTTGAGGAAATGGAAATCAGGGGCGAGCACAAGGAACTCACCGCGGAGCAGAAAAACCTCAAGGCGCTTGTGAGATCCGATGCGAAGCAGTGGGAGCGCGTTGCCGAAGAGATCAGGGAGGTTCGCAACACCTTCGGCCCCAAGACGAAGCTCGGCGCCCGGCGGACTCAATTCTCCGACGCCCCGAAGGTCGAGTATGTGCCGGTCGAGGCGATGATCGAAAAGGAGCCGATCACGGTCGTCTGTTCGAAGAAGGGCTGGATCCGCTCGATGAAAGGGCATCTAGCGGCCGATGCCGACATCAAGTTCAAGGAAGGCGACGGGCCACGCTTCACGCTTCACGCGGAGACGACGGACAAGATTCTGCTCTTTGCGACCGACGGCCGCTTCTACACGCTCGATGCGGCGAAGCTGCCGGGCGGGCGGGGGCATGGAGAGCCGGTGCGCCTGATGATCGATCTCGACGAGAGCCGCGAAATCGTCGAGCTCTTCGTGCATCAGCCGGGCCGGAAGCTCATCGTCGCCTCGCATGAAGGCAATGGTTTTGTGGTGCCGGAAGACGATGTTGTCGCGATGCGGCGGGCCGGCAAGCAGGTGTTGAACGTCACGGGCACCGACGAGGCTGTCGCCTGCGCCATTGTGCAGGGCGATCATGTGGCCGTGATCGGGGAGAACCGCAAGCTCGTCATCTTTCCGCTCAAGGAAGTGAACGAGATGACGCGAGGCAAGGGCGTTCGCCTCCAGCGCTACAAGGATGGCGGTCTTGGCGACATCAAGACTTTCACGCTGAAGCAGGGGCTCATCGCCTATGACCGATCGGACAGGGCGCGGACATTCGATGCGCTGAAGGAGTGGCTCGGCCAGCGGGCGCAGGCAGGCCGCCTGCCGCCAAAGGGCTTCCCTGTGGGCCACAAATTCGGCGGCGGATTTGGTGCCGCCTGAGCTGGCTGAGCTGGCTGCGGGGCAGGCCTCGGGGTGGCGCCAGGAGCAAACATGAGCGCAAATCCGGGCTTTTTTCGTTCAGTCGATGGTGATGGGTTCGCGCAGTTCGTTGCCCCAGTATTTCATGAAGAGAATGTAGCGGCCGGGCTTCACGCGCGCGGTGTCGAGCGGCAGCATGTATTCGCCCGCCACCTGGTGCTTGCCCTGCAGCTGGTCGCGCACCGGCACGGCGATGCAGACGTCTTCATCGCGCTGGGCCTGAACGAAATTTCTATCCTCGTCCGTCAGGAACCAGCGGAAAATCGTACAATTGTTTTCCGCTTCGAGGGGAATGGGCTCGCCGGTGTTGTTCGCGAGCGTGATGTTGACCTTGAGTTCCAGAGGGCCGTCTTCCGTCCAAACCTGCTGCTGGGCGATGCGCGCCGTCAGTTCCACCGGGTCGTTCATCTGAACACGGCCCGTTCCGACGTAGAAGGCAATGACGCCTGCCACAGCCATGAAGACGAGCGACATACGGATGAGATTGCTGCGCGCATTGGCGGCGGCTTCGCCTGGATCTCTGGGGGTCATCGTACTCACATTGCAGAGAAGAGAAGTTTCGGAAGCCAGGTGGCAATGGACGGGAATATGGCCACGATTGCAAGCGCCAGAAGTTGCAGGCCGACAAAAGGTATGGCACCGCGGTAAATCTGCATGGTTGTGACGCTCTCCGGCGCAACGCCCCGCAAGTAGAACAGTGCGAAGCCGAAGGGCGGGGTCAGGAAGGATGTCTGCAGGTTCAGCGCCATCATCACGCCGAGCCAGACAGGGTCGACGCCCATCATCAGGAGGATCGGCGCTACGATCGGCACGACGACGAAGATGATCTCGATGAAATCGAGGAAGAAGCCGAGCAGGAACATGATCACCATGACGGTGACGATTGCACCCGTCGTGCCGCCCGGCATCGAGTTCAGGAATTCATGTACCGTGTCGTCGCCGCCAAGCCCGCGGAAGACGAGGCTGAACAGAGCCGCACCGATGAGGATCACGAAGACCATGGAGGTGATGCGCGCGGTGGACTGCGAGACCTCGGCGAGGACGCCGCTCTGCCAGAGGCGGAAGAGGGAGGCGGCGAGGCCGACTGCGACACCGGCGATCAGCACCCATGCG
>JAJLKS010000402.1:0-2129 GCA_033838765.1 Alphaproteobacteria bacterium | reverse complement strand
CGGCAGGCATCGCCAAGTGTCATGGCGCGTTCCGAGCTTGCATTCCCGTCCAGCCCGCGCTTGTAGACGCCCTGGCTGATCGAGGCGAGGCGGAACATCGAAAAGGCGAGATAGAAGTTCCAGTGCGGAATGCCGTCGCGGCCTGCATGGCGGCAATATTCGGCGACGAATTCCTGCTCGGTCGGAACGCCAGGCGTTTTCGTCCGGTCGATCTCCGTGGCGCCGCCTGCAACGCCCAGAAGATCGTACATGCAGCAATAGGCGACATCGGCGAGAGGATGGCCGATGGTGCAGAGCTCCCAGTCGAGCACGGCGATCATGCGCGGCTCGGTTGGATGAAACATCGTGTTCCCGAGCCGGTAGTCGCCATGCGCGATCGTAACGGACGGTTCGTCGGGAATATGCTCGGGCAGATACTTGATGAGTTCTTCCATCGCCGGCACATCGGTGGTCTGTGCGCCGCGGTACTGCTTGATCCAGCGCCCGATCTGACGCTCGAAATAGTTGCCGGGTTTGCCGAAATCGGCGAGACCGACTTTCTCGTAATCGACCTTGTGAAGTTTCGCGAGATTCTCCGCAAGATTGGCATAGACCGCGCGGCGTTCCTCCTCGGTGGAGTCCGGCATTACGGATTCGCGGAAGACCCGGCCTTCCAGATAGTCCATCACATAGAAGGAGGTGCCGATGACGCTTTCGTCCTCGCACAGCGCATACATATGCGGCACGGGCACGTCTGTGTCTGCGAGGGCCTTCATCACGCGGTATTCGCGGTCCACCTGATGCGCGCTTGCGAGGAGCTGCCCGGGCGGCTTCTTGCGCATGACATAGCGCTTGTTGCCGCCGGCGCCTGTGGTCGTGAGCAGAAAGGTCGGGTTGGACTGGCCGCCTTCGAACTGGCGCACTTCGAGATCGCCGCGAAAGCCATTGACCGCGTCCCGGCAATAGGCTTCGAGCCGCTTCACGTCGAAGCGGTGCGCTTCCCGGATCGGTGTTGTTTCCAGCGCGGCTCCGGCCTCGGTCATGTCTCTCTCCCCGATAGAAATATCTTGATTGGGGAGAGATTTAGCATGGTGAGCCGGGCCCGCAAAGGCAGGCGCGCCGGACGCAGCGTCGGCTTGGTGCCGCTCAGGCGGCGTTCTGGTCCTCGGAGAAACCTTCCGACGTGATGCCCGATACGCGGCGCTTGCGTGCATTGTGGATCACTTCGCCACGCCGGTCCTGATCGTCGGGCCGAGAGGTAGCCATGCGGATCACCTGTGCATAGCCGTCCCTGGTTTCCATCCGCTCCCCATAGCCATTGGCGATGAGGAACCGCCTCGCCATCGGCAGGTTGTAGCAAGGCACCCACATCATCAGATGATGCTCGACGTGATAGTTGACCCAGTAAGGCGCGATCAGCGCCCGCTCGAGCAGGCTGGCCAATGTCGTCCGCGCATGACGGAAAGGATCGTCATTATCCGGCACCATCGCATGCTCGGCGATGTTGCGGATGCGCGTAATCGCCTGATGCCAGGTGAGGAAGGGCGCAAGCCAGAGAATGAAATAGAGATACCAGTGTCCGCTCGCGGCAAGCACGGCGAAGACGGCAAGCTGGGCGAACGTTGCACGGCCGAGCTTCTGCCAATAGTGCGACAGGCGCCGCGACAGCGGCCAGTCGGCGGGCCCAAGCGCATTGAGGATCTGCGCCTTGCGCTGCTGATAGCCGGTCTGGCCGGTGATATCGCGGATCATCTTGCGCCGGAAGCTCTTGCGCGTGATCGGAAAGGGCGCGGAGAGAACGAGGTCCGGATCTTCCTTCTGCTGCGTGTTCGCGTGGTGCTTCAGGTGGTAGCGCCGATAGGCGCCCGTCTCCGCCATCATCGGATAGGCGCAGAACCACTGGCTCAGGAAATTGTTGAGCTTCTGGTTCTCGGTCAGAATCCCGTGCGCGCCATCATGCATCAGGATAGCAAGGCCAAGCTGCCGCGCGCCGATCACCATGACGGCGAGGATGAAGGTCAGCGGATTGGGGAAGGCGACGAAGACTGCCATCGCGCCGAAGATGGCGGCCCAGGCGTGAAAGACAAGCCATACGCCGCGCAGGTCCGAGCGCTTGCGCACAAGGGCAATCTGCTCCGGGCTCAAGAGAT
>JAJLKS010000401.1:0-1959 GCA_033838765.1 Alphaproteobacteria bacterium | reverse complement strand
GCGGCCACGCCCAAGGGCCTCGACGTCTATTTCGAGAATGTCGGCGGCGCGCATCTCGAAGCGGCGATCAACGCCATGCGTCCGAACGGCCGCGCGGCGCTTTGCGGCATGATCGAGCAGTATAACGACACGACGCCCCGCCCCGGCCCGACGAACCTCATCCAGATCGTCGGCAAGAGCCTGATGCTCCAGGGCTTCATCGTTTCCAACTACTTCCAGCACATCGGCGAGTTCTATGCCGAGATGGGTCCGCTGATCGCGGGCGGCAAGATGAAGTGGGAGGAAACGGTGGAAGACGGCATCGAGAACGCACCCAAGGCCTTCCTCAATCTCTTCAAGGGCGCGAATTTCGGCAAGATGCTGGTGAAGATCGGGCCCGACAAGGCGGTGTAAGCGGTACCCACATCTACTCTTTCACTCGTCATGCCCGGACTTGATCCGGGCATCCAGAGCCGCCTGGTTCAGCGCCCGCGGCTCTGGATTGCCGGGTCGAGCCCGGCAATGACAGAATAAGAAAAGACGGGACAAGAGAGCCGGGGAGGAACGAAAACCATGCCGACAAAGGCGAAACGCTGGGTGCTGGCTTCGCGGCCTGAGGGAAAGCCGAAGGCCGAGAACTTCCGGCTGGAGGACATCGAGCTGCCGGAAATCGGCGAGCATGAAATCCTGATCCGCACGGAGCATCACTCGGTCGATCCCGGCATGCGCGGTCGGCTTTCCGGCGACAGCTACACGGCGGCCCTTCCCGTCGGACAGACCATCGACAGCGCGATGGTGGGCGTGGTCGAGCAGTCGAAGAACGAGAAGTTCAAGCCGGGCGACCGCGTGACCGGCGGCTTCGGATGGGTGACGCATGCCATCTCGAACGGACGCGGCGTGCAGATCCTTCCGCCGGAAATGTATCACGGCAAGCTGCGTCCCACGGCGGCGATCGGCGTGCTCGGCATTCCGGGTCTCACCTCCTATTTCGGGCTGCTCGATCTCGGCAAGCCGAAGGACGGCGACACGGTGCTGATTTCTTCCGCCGCCGGTCCCGTGGGCGCAACCGCCGGGCAGATCGCGAAGATGAAAGGCTGCCGCGTCGTCGGCATCGCGGGCTCGAAGGAGAAATGCGACTATGTGAAGGGGCTCGGCTTCGATGCCTGCTTCTCCTATCGCGGCGCGGACCTGAAAGCCGCCATCAGGGAGCACTGCCCCGAAGGCGTCGACATCTATTTCGACAATGTGGGCGCGGAAATGCTCGATGCGGCGATCCTCAACATGAAGGAACATGGCCGCATCGTCGTCTCCGGCCAGGTCAGCGAGTACAATCGCGCCGATGACGAGCTTGTCGGCATCCGCAATGTGACGCGCTTCATCACGCATCGCCTGCGCATGGAAGGGCTCGTCGTATTCGACTATTTCAAGCAGTTCCGCGAGGCACAGGCCGAAATGGCAAAGTGGATTCATGCGGGCAAGCTCATCTACACGGAAGACGTGTCAGACGGCATCGAAGGATCGGCGGCTGCCTTTATCGGGCTCTTCGAGGGCGAGAATCTCGGGCGGCGGCTCATCAAGGTCAGCTAGAAATCGTATCGAAGGCCGAGTGTCAGGAAATTCGAGGCATCCGTCACCCCGTTGAAAAGACCGAACACGCCTGAGCGGTGCTGCAGCCGGGTGACGAGCGAGACATCGGGATAGGACGGCAGCGCGAAAGTCGCCTGCAGATTGAACTGGTTGAGCGTACGCGAGCGGCTGCCATCCGGCTGGCGTTCAAGCTGCGGAAACTCGGTTGTGTAGGACGGGCCGAGGCCAACCGCCGCCGTCGTCACGAGATATTCATTCCACGGAAAGTCATGCCAGCGCGCATAAATCGCCGTGCCGAATTCGTGATAATTCTCGCGGCCGTGGTGCCAGGCATACATGAGCTCGCCCTCGAAGCTCAGCGACGGGCCATACCAGCCGAGCAGGCGTGAGACG
>JAJLKS010000400.1:0-3009 GCA_033838765.1 Alphaproteobacteria bacterium | reverse complement strand
AAGGGCTATGGCAAAGGATCTCACGCATTTCATCGGTGGCGCCCATGTGCCCGGCAAGAGCGGCCGTTTTCTCGATGTGACGAACCCGAATACGGGCGAGGTGACGGCGCGCACGCCGCTTGCCTCCGCAGCCGAACTTCGGTCGGCAGTCGAGGTGGCGGCAAAGGCCTTCCCGGACTGGGCGGCGACCAATCCGCAGCGCCGCGCCCGCGTCATGTTCGAGTTCAAGCGTCTCCTTGAAGCCAATATGGACGAGCTTGCCCATATGCTTTCCGCCGAGCACGGCAAGGTGATCGCGGATTCGAAGGGCGACATCCAGCGCGGCCTCGAAGTGATCGAGTTCGCCTGCGGCATCCCGCATCTGATGAAGGGCGAGTTCACGGAAGGCGCGGGACCCGGCATCGACATGTATTCGATGCGCCAGCCCCTCGGCGTCGTGGCCGGCATCACGCCGTTCAACTTCCCGGCGATGATCCCGATGTGGATGTTCGGCGTCGCCATCGCCTGCGGCAACACCTTCATCGTGAAGCCCTCGGAGAAAGACCCCTCCGTGCCGCTCCGCCTTGCCGAACTTTTCATGGAAGCGGGCGCACCTGCCGGTGTCCTCAATGTCGTCAATGGCGACAAGGAAGCGGTCGATGCGATCCTCACCGATCCCACGATCCAGGCGGTGAGCTTCGTCGGCTCCTCCGACATCGCGCAATATGTCTATGCGACGGGCGCGGCGAACGGCAAGCGCGTGCAAGCGATGGGCGGCGCGAAGAACCACGCGATCATCATGCCCGATGCCGATATGGACCAGGTGGTGAACGATCTCATCGGCGCGGGCTATGGCTCGGCGGGCGAGCGCTGCATGGCGATCTCCGTTGCCGTGCCGGTCGGCGAGGAAACGGCAGACCGCCTGGTCGAGAAACTCGTGCCGCGCGTGCAGGCGCTGAAGGTCGGCATCTCGACCGCGGCCGACAGCGATTACGGTCCGCTCGTCAGCAAGGCCCATCTCGAAAAGGTGAAGTCCTATATCGATATGGGCGTGAAGGAAGGCGCGGAACTTCTGGTCGACGGGCGCGGCTTCAAACTGCAGGGCTATGAAGGCGGCTACTTCCTCGGCGGTTCGCTGTTCGACCGCGTGACGCCCGACATGGAAAGCTACAAACAGGAAATCTTCGGCCCCGTGCTGCAGATCATGCGCGCAAAGGATTTCGACGAGGCCGTGTCGCTGCCGACGAAACACCAGTATGGCAATGGCGTCGCGATCTTCACGCGGAACGGCGATGCGGCGCGCAGCTTCGCCAGCCGCGTCCAGGTCGGCATGGTCGGCATCAATGTGCCGATCCCGGTGCCGCTAGCCTATCACACGTTCGGCGGCTGGAAGCGCTCCGCCTTCGGCGACACGAACCAGCACGGGCCTGAAGGCGTGAAGTTCTGGACGCGGATCAAGACGGTGACGTCGCGCTGGCCGAGCGGGCTTGCCGAGGGATCGTCCTTTGTCATTCCAACGATGAAGTAAGCGGTTCGACGCGATTTACAAAAATGGCGCTTCCAATATGGAGGCGCCATTTCCATATGGGGCAGAGCTTGTCGAAGGAGTCTGCGATGACCGATGACACGACGATCGACCTCGATGCCTATTTCAAGCGGATCGGCTATGGCGGCCCGCGCGTGCCGACGCTCGATACGCTGAAGGCGATCCACTACGCGCAGGCGCTTTCGATCCCCTTCGAAAATCTCGATGTGCTGGCGAAGCGGCCGATCAATCTCGACCTTGCCTCGCTGCAGAAGAAGCTCGTGGCGGAGAGGCGCGGCGGCTATTGCTTCGAGGTGAATGCGCTTTTCATGGCCGCGCTCCGCCAGACCGGTTTCAAGGTCACGCCTTTCATCGGGCGCGTTCGCTGGATGGCGCCGGAAGAGGCCGAGGCGGGCCGCACGCATATGCTCATCCGCGTCGATCTGCCGGAGGGGCCCTTCATCGCGGATGCCGGTTTCGGCGGCCTCACAATGACGGCGCCGATCCGCTTCCAAACCGATGCCGAACAGGAAACCCCGCATGAGCCGCGGCGGCTCCTCGCCCATGGCGACGGTTTCGAACTGCAGGGCAGGCTTGGCGACAAATGGGCGCCGATCTACCGCTTCACGGAAGAGGCGCAGACAAGGACCGATTACGAGCTTTCGAGCTGGTACACCTCGACCCATCCTTCCTCGATCTTCGTGCAGTTCCTGATCGTTGCCCGGCCTTTCCCGGATCGCCGGGTGACGCTCTTCAACACCGACCTCACGATCCGCCATCTCGATGGACGGGTCGAAACCCGCAGGCTCGACACCCCGGAAGAGATAGCGGCAGCGCTCGATGAAAATTTCGGCCTGACCCTCTCGGCCGAAGACCGGGCGCTTGTTCTCGATCCATATATGGATGCCTGGCGGGCGATGGCGGCGGCAGCCTAGCCCGGCTCGAAGTGCCATTTACGCGCGATGGCGGGCGCGAGGTCGATTCCGTTGCGGGTTGCAAAGAGCAGGATGTGCCCGATCAGGTCCGCCGTTTCGTTGGCCAACGCTTCGCGTAATTCGTCCTCTGACAGTCCGCGTTTCCGGCCACGATCTGTCAGCTTCATCCAGACTTGGGTCAACTCGCCCAGTTCCTCCTGAAGTTTGAGGATGAACCAGTCGTCGTTTCGCGTTATGCCGTTTGCAGCGGCGTAGCGCTTTGAGGCTTCTTCGAACTGTCCGGCAAGCTCAATCAGATGATGCACAGATATGTTCCTTCATCATGGTCCGGCATGATGAGCGAGTCGCCGTGTTCGTACAATGTTCTTTTGGGCTGCGCATGACCTCCGGTCCCCTTTCTGCCTATCGCGAGAAGATTGCCCGCGGCGAGATCGCCGAGGACGCGGCGCAGGCGCATGTCGCGGCGCGCCTGCAGCATCTGGCGGACGAGCTCGCCGAATGGCGGCCGGGCCAGAAGGCCGGACCTTTCGCGCGCTTCGGCTTCGGCAAGAAGGTCACGCCGCCCGAAGG
>JAJLKS010000399.1:0-1188 GCA_033838765.1 Alphaproteobacteria bacterium | reverse complement strand
CGGATCGTTCCAGAATGACACAAGTCATTGTTTTTACTTGTCTTTTTTCGCCATTGGCCGCACCCTTGGCCCGTTGATTCGTTGTGGCAGCAGGGGCGGGCTTGCCGAAGGCGCCATGTCCAATTTCATCGTCGGTATCGTGACCGGGTTCTTTCTCTGCGTCTGGGCGCTCGAAGCGAGCCCGGTGACGGCAACTATTGCGCTCATCGACCGTATCCGGCAGGTCGAAGTAAGCTTCGCGGCCGAAGCTGAGAATGACGTGACGCGCGACGCCTCCAGCGCAGAGACGAACTAGACCTTTTGCAGCGCGCGGCGCGTGACCTTTCCATTGGCGGTACGCGGCAGGTTTTCGACGAAGACCACTTCACGCGGGCATTTGTAGGCGGCAAGGCGCTCATGCGCCCAGGCGAGGATCGAGGCCGCGTCGGGCTCGGATGCTTCCTTCGGCACGACGAATGCCGCGATGATGCTGACGCCTTCGCGCACATGCATTTCGGTGACGGCAGCTTCCTGAATATCGGGATGGCCGGAGAGCGCCGCTTCCACTTCCTGCGGCGAAACGCGATAGCCCATTGCGTTCATCACATCGTCGGCGCGGCCCTCGTACCACATGTAACCGTCCTCATCGAAGCGGGCGAGATCGCCGCCGATGAACCATTCGCCGCGATAGACTTCCGCCTCTTCTTCCGGCCGCCGCCAATAGCCGAGCATCAGGCCGGGGTCGGAGCGGTGGACGGCAAGGAGACCTGTTTCGCCGGGCGGCAGCGGCTCCGTGCCGCCATCGAGCGGCAGAGCCACGACGCAACGGCCAGGCTGGGGCCTGCCGGGGCTTCCGGCCCGGATTTCCATGCCCGGCGCGGTCGAGACGTAAGTCGAGCATTCGCTCATGCCCAGTGCCTCGTAGAGTTCCTTGCCCGTTGCTGCGCGCCATTGGTCGAGCAAGGCGGATGAGAGCGCCTCGCCGGCGGTGAGGCCGTGGCGGAGTTTCGTGAGGTCGAACTGCGCGAGATCGCAATATTTCAGGATCTGGCGATAGAGCGTCGGCACGGCGGCGAACATGGTGGCGCCCGTCTTCGCCATCAGCTTCGGCCAGACCTGCACATCCTTGTCGCCATTATAGAGAACGGTCGTCGCGCCATTCGCCCAGGGGTCGGTGAGGCCGACGCCGAGCGTATAGGTCCAGTTGAA
>JAJLKS010000398.1:0-2895 GCA_033838765.1 Alphaproteobacteria bacterium | reverse complement strand
CGGCGAGCGAGAGCGCGGCGCCGGGGATGAAGAGCAGGATGAGGAAGATCGAGACAAGAAGGAAGACCGCCTCGCGCCGGCCGAAATGGAAATGAACCGGACCGGACGGCTCGTCACCCAGCAGGATGAACCGGTGCCATGTGACGGCGATGACCGGCCAGAGGAACAGGCTCGCGATTTCGAGCACCAGGGCCAGAAAGAACTGCGTCTCGACATCGACAAAGACGCGCGCAATCGAGAAGACCAGATAAAGCGCCACCGGAAACCAGATCAGCCGCACCATCTCTCCGAGATTGCACCAGGCGCCGCCATAGGCCTCGGTGATCGTGGAGACGACATCGAGACGGGTGTTCATTGCGCCGCCTCACCGAAGGCCTTGCTGCGATAGACCTCGTTCTGCGGATCGAGGCCGAGCGCCGTCATGTAGTAGCGGCGGGCGACATCCTGATTGCCGAGCGCCTCGGCCAGCGCGCCGCGCACATACCATGCGCCTGCACTATCGGGGTTGAGTGCGATCGCCTTTTCGATGTCGGCCAGCGCGGGTGCGATATCGCCCTTCTCGCGATATGCGTTCGCCCGGTTCTGATAAAGCAGCGCATCGTCCGGCACGATGGCGAGGGCGCGCGTGTAGTCCGCGATGGCGCGGTCATGCTCGCCGGTGGATTTGAGCGCGACGCCGCGATTGAGCAGTGCCGTGACCAGATCGTCGTTGGAAAGCTCGCCGGAGTCGATGGCGCGGGTGCAGTAGTCTATGGCCGAGCGGTAGTCGCCAGTGGCGAACTGCGCATAGCAGATGTTGTTGTCGCCGATAGCATCTGCGCCCGCAGACGATGCGCCGCCTGCGAGCGCCAGCGCCAGTATCAGCAGTCCCGATTTCAACGTCATGTCCCGTTCCGCTCCCTGCGATCAGAACGACGAGACTACTCCTTCATCGGCCTGCGAGAAAGCCGCAACGGCAATCGCCGTATTCATGAAGTCGCGGAATCTTATCCACCGGGCGTCCTTCAGGGTGATGACATGGACGAAATCCGATGCGATGGGCCGGCCGGTTGAGCGCGCCGTAAGATTAAGCAGGCCGGTGACGACGACCTTGTCGCGCTCGGCGATGAACTCCTCCGCATCGAAGCGGTGAACGTCAACGGAGGATAGAACGCGCTCGAAAAACCGGCGGCACTCGTCATGGCCGCGATATGTGCCCGCATAGGGGATGACCGGCGTGCCATAGAATTCGATCATGGCGTTGGGGTGCAGGAATTCCATAATCGCGGGAATGTCCTTTGCACCGAATGCTTCGAACAATGCCTTGGTGACCGCGATGTTTCGGTCCTGTTCGGAGATGATCCCTTTCATCACGCGTCTCCTTTCCGGCGGCGGGTAAAGCGCAGGCTGAGGCGGTCCAGCCCGTGGTTCAGCAGGCTGGCGCGCTGCTGGACCGGGGCATCGCACCCGAGGGAGACCTCGTCCATGCAGCCGAGAATTGCTGCGATGAGCGCCCTGCCCTCCATGCGGGCGAGCGCGGAGCCGAGGCAATGGTGAATGCCTACGCCGAAGGTGAGCTGCTTGTTGAGATTCGTGCGAGCGATGTCGAATTTCGACGGTTCGGGAAACACGGAAGGATCATGATTGGCGGCGGCGAAGAAAAGCGCCACCCAGTCGCCTTCGCGGATCAGCCTGCCGCCGACTTCCACATCCTGCGTGGCAATGCGGAATAGGCGCTGCGGCGGGCCGCTGTGGCGCAGGCTCTCGTCTATAAAAGCGTCGATGAGAGAGGGATCGGCGGCAAGCCTTGCCCTTATCTCCGGCATCGTCGCGAGGTTGTAGAGCAGATTGCCGAGAAGGAAGGTCGTCGTTTCCGAGCCCGCCACGACAAGCGTTATGCAGAAGCGGATGATCTCGTCGAGGGTGAGCCGTTCGCCATCGACTTCCGCCTTCAGCAGCGCGGTGATGAGCGAATCCGGCAGCGGCTCACCCTTTTCCAGCGCACCGCAAAGACGTTCGACTGTGGCGGTGAAATACTGGACCAGCTCCATATTGCTCGCCTTGCGCTCTTCGGGCGCAAGATCGGCGGAGAGCATGAAGGCCGTCGCCCAGCGGCGGAATTTTTCCACCACTTCGTCGGGCAGCCCCAGCAGGCCGACCATGACGCGGGCGGGAATGCGCGCCGCAAGCGCATCCATCACCTCAACCTCACCATCCGCCAGGCGCGCCAGCATGCCGTTCACGATCTCGCCGACCCAAGGCTCCAGCGCTTCGACGCGGCGGCGCGAGAACGCCATGTTCACGATGCTGCGCAGCCTGTCATGCTCAGGGTTGTCGTGGTTCACGAGCATGAGGGTGGGAGCGGAAGACTGTTCCTGCAGCGGGTCGCGGGAGGAGAAAACCCGGTGGTCGCGTGCCGCGGCGGAGACATGCGCGTAGTCGAGCAGCACCCAGGCGGTCACCGGCTCATCCGCATCCGGCACTGTGCCCGGCGGGTAGTCCCGATAGCCCCAGGCCGGGCAATGCGGCCTCAGCTTCTCATAGAGCGCGTAGGGCGACGCGATGGTGTCGCCATTCGGCAATGCCTCGACGAGGGTGGCGACCTCGCGATTTGCGCCCGACACAACGGAGTTCTGCATTAGGTTCCTCCCCCTCTTCTCAACGCTCTTTCGTCTCCTCCCGAGACTTTATTATTCATTTCATAAATTATTTCGTTCGTAAAGAATTAAGCCGATGATGTGTCGCGGCGCGGAGCCTACACTCGCGCAGGAATCGGCCAGCGCCCGACGGGCGTTACAGGAGGCGGCGTTGAGTTCAAGGAATCCGGGCGGAAAAGAGCCCCGCAATGTTTCGGCCATTCCGGCGGCGGCGCTTCGTTTTCTCGAATATTACTACCCCATCCACTACAAGGCGGGG
>JAJLKS010000397.1:0-2876 GCA_033838765.1 Alphaproteobacteria bacterium | reverse complement strand
GTCGTGAAGGCAAAGAGCGCGAGTGAGATGGAGACGAGTGTCGCGCCCCAGGGCAGCGTATTGGCGAAGGCTGCGCTCGTCAGTGCGGCGCCGTTGAGGTCGCCGTCCCACATGCCCGATGTGATGATAACCAGGCCCGTCAGCGTGCAGACGATGAGCGTATCGATGAAGACGCCCACCATTCCGACAAGCCCCTGCTGGATCGGATCGTCGGTTTTTGCCGCCGCATGGGCTATGGCAGCCGAGCCGAGGCCTGCCTCGTTCGAAAAGATGCCGCGCGCAAAGCCCCAGCGGATCGCAAGCAGGATCGCCCCGCCGATGGCGCCGCCCTCCGCCGCTTCCGGCGTGAAGGCATACTGGAAGATGGTCGCGAAGGCGCCCGGGATCGCTTCGTAATTATACGCCAGCACCAGCACCGCGCCGCCGATATAGGCGATGATCATGGTCGGCACCAGCGCGCTCGCCACTTCCGCGATGCGCTTGATGCCGCCGATGAGCACCAGCCCCACGATCACCATGAGCCCGATGCCGGTTGCGATCGCCGGGATCGCAAAATTGTCCTGCAGCGCATGGGCGACCGAATTGGCCTGCACGCCATTGCCGATGCCGAAGCCGGCAAGTGCGGTGAAAACGGCGAATGCCGGTGCGAGAACAAGGGCGAGCTTCGGGAACTTCGGTCCGATACCGTTCTTGATGTAGTACATCGGTCCGCCGACATGGTTGCCGAGTTCGTCGACCTCGCGATAGGCGACTGCGAGAACGGACTCGGAATATTTCGTCGCCATGCCGATCAGCGCGATCACCCACATATAGAAGAGCGCGCCCGGCCCGCCGAAATAGATCGCTGTCGCCACACCGGCAATATTGCCCGTGCCGACGGTCGCGGCGAGCGCCGTCATCAGCGCCTGGAACGGTGAGATGTCGCCAGCTCCTTTAGAGGGGCGAACCGAAAGCATCAGTCCTTCCGGCAGCTTGCGCCAGGGCATGAAGCGCAGGCCGATGGTCAGGAAGACGCCCGTCGCGGCCAGCGCGATGAGCATCGGCCAGCCCCAGAGATATCCATTTGCCGCCGAGACGAAATTCTCGATCGCTTCCATGCTTGAGCCCCCGATCCCCGATATGCCGCGGCCCGCGCACGGCACCGCCTGTCCCCATTTGCCTCAGGCGAGACTAGCAAAGATTGGGAAAACGGCGACCCGTTTTTTGCCTGCTTCGGGGGCAGAGGTCAGTCGGCTGGCGCGCCGCTCTTCTTCGGCGGCTTGGGCAGCGCCTCCGCAGTGTCCTCTTCGCCCATCTCGACTGCTTCGATCTTTTCGCCGCGGCTTGAAATCGCATCCGCCGATTTGCGGATATCGCCGATATCCTTCTCCGCCTGCTGGAAGTGCCTCTCAAGGCTTCCAACGCGGTCGTTGAGCCGTCCCACATCGCCGAGCAGCAGGCCCACATACTTCTGGATGACGCCTGCCTGCTTGCGCATCTCGACATCTTTCAGCACCGCGCGCACGGTGTTGAGCGTCGCCATCAGAGTTGTCGGCGAAACGATCCAGACCCGCGCCTGGTAGCTCTTGGTCAGAACGTCCGGAAAGCTTGCATGAAGCTCGGCATAGACCGCCTCCGAGGGCAGGAACATGAGCGCCGACTCTGCCGTTTCTCCGGGCACGATGTATTTTTCCGCAATCGCCGCCACATGTTTGTTCAGATCGGTGCGGAATTGACGCGCTGCTGCCGTGCGCTCCGCATCGTCCTTCGCATTGCGCAATCCGTGATAGGCGTCGAGCGGAAACTTCGCGTCGATGGCGATGGGCCCTGGCGGATTCGGCAGGCGGATAAGGCAGTCCGCGCGCGTCCCGTTGCCAAGCGTCGTCTGGAAACTGTAGGCCGAAGGCGGCAGCGCATTGGTCACGATGTCGTTCAACTGCACTTCGCCGAATGCGCCGCGCGCCTGCCGGTTGGCGAGAATGTCCTGCAGCCCCACGACCTGCGTCGAAAGCTCGGTAATGTTCTTCTGCGCCTCGTCGATCACATTGAGCCGCGCAGTCAGCGTGCCGAGCGTCTCGGCCGTCTTCTGCGCGCTTGTCTCGAGGCTTTGTCCCATGCGCTGGCTGACATTTTCGAGCCGTTCGTTCAGCGTCGCCGTGATTTCGGCCCGCGTCTGCGTCTGCGCCTCGGCCATGGCGGAAATCCGGCCCATGAGTTCCGTCTGCAGCCGTGCAAGTTCCGTCACCTGCGGGTCCGGGCCATTGTTGCGCCCGCGCAGCACAAGCGCCGCCAGCGCGCCCAGAAGGGCTGCAGCCAGCACGGCAACAAGGATCATTATATCGCTCATGCTTCAGTCTCCTGCAGGTCCGCCCGGACTATAGCCGATTCCTCCCGCTTGCCCGGCCCGCGTCCCGTCTGTCTCATTTTGGGCTTAACCGTTCCGGGCGATTTGCTATCATCGCGCCGGGTTGATGGCCCTTGCGGGCGAAATATTTGGGGGTTCCGATGCGTCTCGGGTTTGTGGCGGTTCTCGCCGCCTTTCTGGTTGCGGCCCGCGGGCCGGTCATGGAAACGCGGTATGATTATGTGCCGCCCGCCAGCGATGCCGGCATGAAATGCGTCCAGACTTGCCAGCAGCAGCAATCGGCCTGTCAGAAGGCCGAGCAGCAGGAGAGGGAGCGGTGCCGGGCCCGCGCCGAACGTCAGGCGGACCGCGCCTACAACAAGGCCAAGGACGATTACATCACGGCCCTCAAGCTTCATGCGGCCGATGCCAGCAAATATCCGATGCCGGCCGAACCGCGCCGCACGGTCAATTATGCCGGCTGCGACAAGTCGAGCCAGTGTGGCATCGAATACCAGAGCTGCTACCGCTCCTGCGGCGGCCAGATCAATGA
>JAJLKS010000396.1:0-1696 GCA_033838765.1 Alphaproteobacteria bacterium | reverse complement strand
CGGATGGAGGATCGTATTGTCGAGACGGTAATCGCCGTGAACGATCGATGTCGAATCGTCCTGCGGTACGTTTTCCGGCAGCCACTCCATGAGCTTGTTCATCTCCGGAATGGTCTCCGTTTCGGACGCAACATACTGTTTCGTCCAGCGCGAAATTTGGCGCGCGAAATAGTTGCCGGGCTTGCCGAAATCGCCGAGGCCGATCTTCTCGTAGTCGACCATGTGCAGGCGCGCCATGGTGTCGTTCAGCGAGTCGTAGATCTTCCAGCGCGTTTCCTTGTCCTGTCCCGGCAGCAGCGGCTCCCACAGCACGCGGCCGTCCACCATTTCCATGATGTAGAACATCGTGCCGATGATGCTGTCATCCTCACATAGACAGAAGGTGCGTGGTGCCGGAAAGCCGACGCTGTGGAGCGCGGTAATCACCTTGTATTCGCGGTCGACTGCATGTGCGGAGGGCAGGAGCTTGCCCGGC
This sequence comes from Alphaproteobacteria bacterium, assembly GCA_033838765.1. Lineage (GTDB taxonomy): Bacteria > Pseudomonadota > Alphaproteobacteria > Parvibaculales > Parvibaculaceae > Parvibaculum. Next base: position 1,221 of record JAJLKS010000396.1, on the reverse strand, counting down.
GGCTTGCGGCGCAGCACATATTTCTGCTTCGGCGTCACAAGCTGATAGGTCGGGTTCGACTGGCCGCCCTTGAATTGCTTGACAGTAAGCGGACCTTCATAGCCTTCGACATGCGCCTGCATATATTGCTCGAGGCGTTTCTCGTCGAACTTGTGGCTGTCGGCAACGTCCTTCGTGCCGGAAAACTGCTCCTGGCGGCTCGGCTCTGCTGCGCTCATGGTTGTTTCACTCCCCGGTTATCTTCTGTTCGAATATCGCTCAAGCGTTGAGCTTTTCGCGCTCGATCGCGCGGTAGCCGATATCGCGGCGGCAGAAGCCTTCGGGCCATTCGATCCGGTCGACCGCGCGATAGGCGCGTGCCTGTGCATCTGCGGTCGTCTTGCCGGTCGCCGTCACATTGAGTACGCGCCCGCCCGTCGCGAGGATGCGTCCGTCATCGGCTTTCGTGCCAGCATGGAAGATTTGCACCCCTCCTTCGCTGCCTGCCTCCGCGAGGCCCCTGATTTCCGTGTTCTTCCTGTAGTCGCCTGGATAGCCTTCCGCCGCCATGACGACGGTGAGCGCCACCTCGTCCTTCCAGCGCAGCGATGCCTTGTCGAGCGTACCCGCATGGCAGGCCATGAGGAGCGGCAGCACATCGCAATCGAGCCGCATCATCAGTACCTGACATTCGGGATCGCCGAAGCGGGCGTTGTATTCGATGAGCTTCGGTCCATCTTTCGTGATCATGAGTCCCGCATAGAGCACACCCTTGAAGGGCATTCCCTTGTCGCGCATGGCGCGCACGGTCGGCTCCACGATCTCGCGCATCACGCGCACCGAAAGGCCCGGCGTCATCACGGGAGCAGGCGAATAGGCGCCCATGCCGCCCGTATTCGGGCCCTGATCGTTATCGAAGACGCGCTTGTGGTCCTGCGCCGTGGCAAGCGGCAGCACGTTTGTGCCGTCGCAAAGCGCGAAGAAGCTTGCCTCCTCGCCTTCAAGAAATTCCTCCACCACGACTTCAGCACCGGCCGATCCGAAGCGGCCGCCGAGAATCTCGTCGATGGCTTCGCTCGCCTGTTCCACGGACTCCGCAATGATGACGCCTTTGCCGGCGGCAAGCCCGTCCGCCTTCACGACGATGGGTGCCCCTTTTTGTGCGATGAATGCCTTGGCACTCGCCGCATCCGAGAAGCGGCCATAGGCGGCGGTCGGAATGTCCCACTCGGCGCAGAGGTC
>JAJLKS010000395.1:0-3279 GCA_033838765.1 Alphaproteobacteria bacterium | reverse complement strand
GCAGGTAATATTCATAGGCCTTGGCGTCGGATTGCTGCACGCCCGCGCCCTTGTCGTAGAGATTGCCGAGAATCCAGGCAGCCGCCACATGTCCCTGCTTCGCTGCTTCTTCCCACTCGACAACCGCGCCCGGCAGATCGCCCGCTCGATGGGCCGCGAGCCCGCGGTCATAGGCAGCCTGAGCCTGTGGGCCGGGCTCGGCGAAAACGGCTCCGTTGACGGCCAGCGTAAGACCGAGAGCGGCTGCAAGCATGGCAAGGCTTCGACGGACAGTCATGGATACTCCCTACGGACATTGACCCGGGGCCATTCTGACAGAACGGCCTCGAAACGCATCTTAAATGGCCAATTATGGTGAAGCTGTGACCCCGGGTGTGGTGGCACGTGTTGACCCGGCGGCGGCCCCGGGTGAAGATTCGCATCAACCGGAACGAGAATCCCCAAAAATCCGGATACAGGGAGAAAGCCATGAAAGCTGCCGTCTTGCGCCAGGTAGGCAAGCCGCTCGAAATCGAGAATGTAAAAATCAACAAGCCGGGCCCCCATGAAGTGCTGATCCGCACGGCGGCGGCCGGCGTCTGCCATTCGGACCTCCATTTCGTCGAAGGCTCCTACCCCTATCCGCTGCCGGCCGTGCTCGGTCATGAAAGCGCGGGCGTGGTGGAACAGGTTGGCTCCGAGGTGCGCACGGTGAAGCCGGGCGACCATGTCATCACCTGTCTCTCCGCCTTCTGCGGCCATTGCGAGCCTTGCCTGACGGGGCACATGTCGCGTTGCGTGAGCCCCGAGACGAAGCGCGGCGCGGGCGACGAGCCACGCCTGGGCGAGGCCCCCGGCGCCATGAACCAGTTTCTCAACCTCTCCTCCTTTGCCGAGCAGATGCTGATCCACGAACATGCCTGCGTGGCGATCCGCAAGGACATGCCGCTCGACCGGGCCGCGCTGATCGGCTGTTCGGTAACGACCGGCGTCGGCGCCGTGATCCATACGTCCGGTGTACGGCCGGGCGAAACCGTCGCCGTCGTCGGCTGCGGTGGCGTCGGCCTAGCAGCGATCAACGGCGCGGCGATTGCAGGCGCAGGACGCATCATTGCCATCGACATGCAGGGCTCGAAACTCAACCTCGCCAAGCAGTTCGGCGCAACCGATGTCGTGGACGCAAAGGCAGGCGATCCCGTGGCGCAGGTCATGGAACTGACCAATGGTCAGGGCGTCCATCACTCCTTCGAGGCGATTGGTCTCAAGGTCACGACCGAACAGGCCTTCCGCATGCTCGGCCGCGGCGGCACGGCAAACGTCATCGGCATGATCCCGGTCGGCGTGAACATCGAACTTCACGGCGCCGACTTCCTCGGCGAGAAGCGCATTCAGGGCTCGATCATGGGCTCGAACCGCTTTCCCGTCGACATGCCCCGCTTCGTTGACTTCTACATGTCCGGCAAGCTGAAGCTCGACGAGATGATCGCGCGCCGCATCAAGCTCGAACAGGTGAACGAAGCCTTCGACGAACTGAAGCGCGGTGAACTCGCCCGCTCTGTCATCGTGTTCGACGCCTGAGCCTTGCAGTACGGCAAATGAAAAAGGCGGCTCCTGCGAGCCGCCTTTTTTGTATCACGCCGCCCCATCTAGCCGCTTCAGCGCATCGGTGAGCTTCGCCATCGCCGCTTCGGCCTCGGCCTTGCGCTCGCGCTGTTCCTCGACCACATGTTCCGGCGCACCGGCGAGGAACTTCGCATTACCAAGTTTCGCGTCGATCTTCTTCACCTCGTCCTCGAGCTTGCCAAGCTCCTTGCGAAGCCGTGCCGTCTCGGCTTTAAGGTCGATGACATCCGCGAGCGGCAGGATCAGCGTCGCCTCGTCGAGCACAAGCTGCACCGCGCCATGCGGAATTTCGCCCGCCACATCGACGCTCGACAGGCGCGCAAGACGGTCGATCAGGCTGCGGTGGCGCTCAAGCCGCGCAAGGCTTTCCGCGCTAGCATCCTTGATGAGAAGCGCAATCTTCGCGCCCGCCGGCACATTCATTTCCGCACGGACCGAGCGCACATCGGAAATGAAACGGATGACCCAGTCCATCTCGGCATCTGCCGCCTTGTCGCCAAGCCCGGTATGGATCGGCCACGCAGCGGTGACGAGCAGGCTCTCGCGCTTCGGGCCCTTCTCGCCTGTGCGCTGCCAGAGTTCTTCGGTCACGAAAGGCATGAAGGGGTGCAGCATCAGCAGGATTTGATCGAGCACCCAGGCCGCCGTCGCCCGCGTTTCGGCTTTCGCCGCCTCGTCCTCGCCCATCAAGAGCGGCTTGATGAATTCGAGATACCAGTCGCAGAAGACGTTCCAGACAAAGCGATAGGCGGCATTGGCCGCATCGTTGAAACGATAGGCCTCAAGCGCCAGCGTGATTTCCGACGCCGTACGCGCCGCCTCGCCCGCGATCCACTTGTTGACGGTCTGCTGGACGCTGGCCGGATCGAAGCCTTCGACGCGGGCACATTCGTTCATCTCGCAGAAGCGCGCCGCATTCCAGAGCTTGGTGCCGAAATTGCGGTAGCCTTCGACACGGCTTGTCGCGAGCTTGATGTCGCGGCCCTGCGCCGCCATCGCGGCCAGCGTGAAGCGCAGCGCATCCGCGCCGTATTCGTCGATCAGCTTCAGCGGGTCGATGACGTTGCCCTTCGTCTTCGACATTTTCTGGCCCTTCTCGTCGCGGACCAGCGCATGGATATAGACGGTGTGGAACGGCACTTCTTCCATGAAGTGCAGTCCCATCATCATCATGCGGGCAACCCAGAAGAAGATGATGTCGAAGCCGGTAACAAGAACATCGGTCTTGTAGTAGCGTTTCAGTTCCGGCGTCTCGTCCGGCCAGCCCAGCGTCGAGAACGGCCAGAGCCCCGACGAGTACCAGGTATCGAGGACGTCTTCGTCGCGCGTGAGATCAACGCTCTTGCCGTAATGCTTTTCCGCGTCGGCAGCCGCTTCCTCATCGCTATAGGCAACGAACACATGTCCATCCGGCCCGTACCAGGCCGGAATGCGATGGCCCCACCAGAGCTGGCGCGAGATGCACCATGGCTGGATGTTGCGCATCCATTCGAAATAGGTCTTCTCCCAGTTCTTCGGCACGAAGACGGTTTCGCCGCGCTCCACAGCATCGATGGCGGGCTTCGCGAGCGTCGCGGCATCGACATACCACTGGTCGGTGAGATAGGGCTCGATCACGACCATCTTGGACTTCTCGTCGTGGGGAACCATGACCACCTTGTCCTCGATGCGGTCGAG
>JAJLKS010000394.1:0-3793 GCA_033838765.1 Alphaproteobacteria bacterium | reverse complement strand
CTTCTTGGCCGCAGGCTTCTTGGCCGCAGCGGCCTTCGGCTTAGCTTTCGTCTTGGTGGTCGTAGCCATGTTTCTCTAGCTCCTGATGTGCCGTTTCGTTTGGCGACAATCGACGTACTCGTAACGCACACACTGCTAGCGCCCTCGTACCCCTCAGGCGCACACGCCAACTACTATGAGCGCGCATTTTGCGCTCGGCAACTGAATGCAACAGAATTGTGCACAGGCGTCCGCGCCACTCTCCGGGGAAAGTGGTTACCAAACCGTTCATCGGGAGGCCGGAAATTTTCGTCAGCCGTCGGACGATAGCCCGAGTTTCTTCGCGAGGATTTCGTTGACGACGGCGGGATTTGCCTTGCCAGACGTGGATTTCATGACTTGGCCGACAAACCAGCCCGCAAGTTGGGGCTTGACTTTCGTTTGCTCGACTTTATCGGGGTTCGCCGCGATGACGGCGTCGATTGCCGCCTCGATAGCCCCGAAATCCGTGACTTGCTGCAAGCCTTCCTCTTCGACGATTTTGGCCGGGTCGCGACCCGTTTTGTACATCGAATCAAAAACCTGCTTCGCGATTCGCCCGGAGATGGTGCCGTCCGAGATGAGGTCGATGAGCTCTCCGAGCTGCCTTGAGGTGACCGGAGTCTCCTCGATCGAGTGCCCCTCGCGGTTCAGCGCGCCGAACAATTCGCCCGTCACCCAGTTCGCCGCGAGCTTCGCATCGCGCCCCTGGCGACCGCTTCGAAGTAGTCCGCACGCGCCGCCTCGCCGATCAGAACGGTCGCGTCATAGGGCGTGAGGCCATATTCGGAGATCAGCCGCGCCTTCTTGTTGTCCGGCAGTTCGGGCAGCGACGCCTCGATCTCGTCCACCCAGGCTTGCGTGAATTCGAGCGGCAGAAGATCCGGATCGGGGAAGTAGCGGTAGTCATGCGCCTCTTCCTTCGAGCGCATGGAGCGCGTCTCACCCGTTTTAGGATCGAAAAGCCGGGTTTCCTGCGCGATCTGGCCGCCTTCCTCGAGAATTTCGATCTGCCGGCGGGCTTCATACTCGATCGCCTGACCGATGAAGCGGATGGAATTGACGTTCTTGATCTCGCAGCGCGTGCCGAGCGGCGCGCCCAGCTTACGCACCGAGACGTTCACGTCGGCCCGGAGCGAACCTTCCTCCATATTGCCGTCACACGTGCCGAGATATCGCAGGATGGTGCGCAGCTTGTTCACATAGGCCTTCGCCTCGTCCGCCGAACGCATATCCGGGCGCGAAACGATCTCCATCAGCGCCACACCCGAGCGGTTGAGGTCGACAAAGCTCATCGACGGGTGCTGGTCATGCAGGCTCTTGCCCGCGTCCTGTTCGAGATGGAGACGCTCGATGCCGACCGTCACGACACGGCCATCCGCCATGTCGAGCAGCACTTCGCCCTCGCCCACGATCGGATGCTTGAACTGGGAAATCTGATAGCCCTGCGGCAGATCCGGGTAGAAATAGTTCTTCCGGTCGAAGACCGAGCGCAGGTTGATCTTCGCCTTGAGGCCGAGGCCGGTACGGATCGCCTGTTCGACACAGAAACGGTTGATGACCGGCAGCATGCCGGGCATTGCCGCATCGACGAGGCTGACCTGCGTGTTCTGCTCGGCGCCGAAGGTTGTCGAGGAACCGGAGAAAAGCTTGGCATTCGACGTGACCTGCGCATGGACTTCGAGGCCGAGGATCATCTCCCAGTCGCCCGTCTGCCCCTTGATCAGGTCTTCCGCGCGCGGCTCGCGCTTGCGCATCGTGCTTTCGAACTCGCTCATCATGCCCTCCACCAGGCGCCGGGCGCCGCGGTGAAGTCCGCGGCTTCCTCAATGGCCCGCGCCGCGCGCAGCAGCGTCTCTTCGTCGAATGTCCGCCCGATAAGCTGCAGCCCGAGCGGCAGCCCCTCGCCCGAGAGCCCGGCAGGCACAGAAATGCCCGGCAGGCCCGCAAGATTCACCGTCACCGTGAACACGTCATTGAGATACATGGAGAGCGGATCGTCGGTCTTTTCGCCGACAGCGAACGCAGCCGATGGCGCCGTGGGCGTCAGCAGCACATCGACTTCCGAGAAGGCTTCCGTGAAGTCCCTCGCGATCAGCGTCCTGAGCTTCTGCGCCTTCAGGTAATAGGCGTCGTAGTAGCCCGCCGAGAGCACATAGGTGCCCATGAGAATGCGCCGTTTCACTTCCGCGCCGAAACCGGCCGCCCGGGTGTTCTCATACATCTCCGTCACGTCGCGGCCTTCGACGCGGAGCCCGTAGCGCACGCCGTCATAACGCGCGAGGTTGGACGAGCATTCCGCAGGCGCAACGATGTAATAGGTCGGCAGCGCATATTTCGTGTGGGGAAGGCTCACCTCCTTCACCGTGGCGCCCGCGGCCTTCAGCCACTCGATGCCGCGCGTCCAGAGATCGTCGATCTCCTTCGGCATGCCGTCCACGCGATATTCCTTCGGAATGCCGACGCTGAGGCCCTTCACACCGCCCGCAAGCGCAGCTTCATAGTCCGGCACGACGCGGTCGACGCTCGTCGTGTCTTTCGCGTCATGGCCGGCCATGGAGCCGAGCATGATCGCGGCATCGCGCACATCGCGAGTGATCGGCCCCGCCTGATCGAGCGAGGAGGCGAAGGCAACGATGCCCCAGCGCGAGCAGCGGCCATAGGTCGGCTTGAGGCCCACCGTGCCGGTGAAGGCGGCGGGCTGACGGATGGAGCCGCCCGTATCCGTCGCCGTTGCCGCCGCGCAGAGCCGCGCCGCAACCGCCGCCGACGAACCGCCGGACGAGCCGCCCGGCACGAGCTTCGCGTCCGAACCCTGACGGCGCCACGGGTTCACCACCGCGCCGAAATAGCTCGTCTCGTTGGATGAGCCCATGGCGAATTCGTCATTGTTGAGCTTGCCGAGCATCACCGCGCCATCGCGCCAGAGATTGGCCGTGACGGTCGACTCGTAAGGCGGCACGAAGCCTTCGAGAATGTGGCTGCAGGCGGTCGTCTGCACATCCTTCGTGCAGAAGAGATCCTTGATGCCGAGCGGCACGCCCTCGAGCGGCCCGCCCTCGCCCTTCTGGAGCTTCGCATCGGACGCCTTCGCCATCTCCATCGCCTTCTCGGCGGTGACGGTCACATAGGCGTTGAGCGGCTGGGCGGCCTCCATCTCCTTGAGATAGGCGCCGGTCAGCTCCACCGAGGTGATTTCCTTCTTCTTCAGCGCGTCGCGGGCTTCGGCGAGCGTGAGGCTGGTCAGTTCGGTCATCGCTTACTCCACCACCTTCGGCACCACGAAGAAGCCGTCTTCGGCGCCCGGCGCGTTCCGCGTCACTTCCTTCTGGAGGTTCGTCTCGGTCACGACGTCGTCGCGCATCTTCATCGCCATCGCGACCGCGCTCGTCATGGGCTCCACGTCGGCGGTATCCACCTCGCCGAGCTGCTCCACCCAATCGAGGATGCCGTTGAGTTCCTTGGCCAGCGCCTCCAGCTCATCGTCCCGCACGGCAATCCGCGCAAGCCGGGCGATGTGCCGGACCGTTTTCTGATCGACCGACATGGGTCCGCCTTTGTTGGTGGTCGGAAGAGGGATGCCGCCTCGGGGCCGGAAGCCCGGCGAAGCACCCCTTGCTCCTTGAATCGCGAGGGAACATAACAAGCGGGAGCCCCGCGCCGCAACGCCGCCCGCACAATATATATGGGGGAAGCGATTGCGGCCCGGAAGGCCCCCGACTATGGTCCGCTGCAGCGAAATTTACCTAAGGGTTGCAGGCACTTGAGCGCCAAC
>JAJLKS010000393.1:0-4241 GCA_033838765.1 Alphaproteobacteria bacterium | reverse complement strand
GCGATCACGCCGGTGCCGGGGGGCGTCGGGCTGATGACGGTTGCCTGCCTGCTGCGCAATACCGTGATTGCCGCCTGCTGCCGCCACGGCATCGCCCTGCCGGAGGATTTCTGAGCGATGGAAATGCGCCGCCTCGGAACTCTCTGGCCTGTCAGCGCGCTGACGCTCGGCGGTGGCGGGCTTGGCCAGATCTGGGGCGAGACCTCGCGCGGCGAGGCGGTGGCAACGCTTCATGAAGCCGTGGAGAGCGGCATCAACCTGATCGATCTTGCGCCGCTTTACGGGCGCGGCGAGGCGGAAGCCGTGGCGGGCGAAACATTCGGCGGCAAGTGGCCGTCGCATCTTCGCGTGACCACAAAATGCATGATCGGCGAGCGTCATTACTCGGAGATTGCATCGCGGCTGGAAAAATCCGTCCTGCGCAGCCTCGAGACCATGAAGCGCGAGCAGGTGGATATCTATTTCCTTCATTCGAATATCTGCCCGGACGACTATGTCTATGGCCTCGATGCTGCCTTCCCGGCTTATGGCGCGGTGCGCGAGAGCGTGTTCTTCGGCGAGGTCGTGCCGACATTCGACAGGTTGAAGGCAAAAGGCATCATCGGCGCCTGGGGCATCACCGGCACGGGCCTGCCGCGCAGCATCATGGAGGTGCTTCGCGGCGAGCCGAAGCCTGCGGTCGTGCAGGCGGTGACGAATTTGCTCGATTCGCCGGGCGGCATGCGCCGCTATGAGGAGCCGGCCGAGCCGCGAAACATCATCCGCACGGCAAGGAACAACGATGTCGGCGTGATGGGCATTCGCGCCGTTCAGGCAGGTGCGCTCACAGCCCGGATCGACCGGATGCTTGCGCCCGACGATCCCGAAATGAGGGACTACGAAAAGGCCGCACCTTTCCGCAAGCTCGCGGACGAGCTCGGCGAAGATCCGGCGATCCTCGCGCATCGCTATGCGCTCGGCATGCAGGGCGTCGATACGCTGGTGCTGGGCGTGAAGAACCGGCAGGAGCTGCGCGCCGCCATCGGCGCCGCTGCGCGTCCGCTTGAGGAAGATGTGCGAAAGCGTATCGACGCGCTCCGGCTCAATTTCCAGATGCCGCGCATTCCGATCGACGGCGAGGGCACGCTCTAGATGTCCGCCAGGCAGCGTCTGACCCGAATTCTCTGCGGCGCCATCCTTGCCGCTATTTCCGGGTTTCTTCTGTCTTCAACGGCAGTGGCGCAGGATACGTCGGGCGGCATGCTCGACTGGCCGCGAAGCGAGATGGAAGCCGCGCTCGACCATTTCATCGCGGAGCGCATGGAAGACCTGTCCGTGCCGGGCGTCGCGATTGCCGTTGTTGCCGATGGCGAGATCGTGTTCGAGCGCGGCTATGGCGTCGCCGATGCGAGCGGCGAACAGCCTGTGACGGCACATACGCTGTTCGAGGCGGGCAGTATCGGCCTGCCGCTCCAGGCGCTGGCGGCAATGCAGATGGTGCAGGAAGGCAGGCTTGCGCTCGACGAGCCGCTATCGCGCTCGATCTCCGGGCGCTGGGTTCCGAACCGCGCGGCCTCCGATGCGATCACGCTGCGCCATGTGCTGATGCACCGCTCGGGCCTGTCGGACCGTGTGCGGATCGGTTCGCGCTCGGTCGGCTTCGAGCCGGGCAGCGCCTACCGCGCAGGCGGCATGGGCTATGTCTATCTTGCGCATGTGATGGCGGAGGTGGAGGGCAAGCCCTTCGACCGGCTGATGCGCGAGCGGCTTTTCCAGCCGCTCGGCATGTCGTCTTCCGGCTATGTCATTCCGGACGGGCTTGCCGATGAGGTTGCGCGCGGGCATGACGCGCTGTGGGTGCCGATCACGGCCTTTGCCGGGCCGATGGTCGCGATCTTCATTGCCGGTTTCGTGGTGACGCTGCTCGTCGTGCGGCTCGGCCTTCACCGGCTGAAGCTCAAGCCGTTCGATCTTGTGCCGGCAGCGTTTCTTGCGCCTGTGGGGGCGGGCATCTTGCTCTATTACGTGCAGGGCGGCTGGGCGCTTCTTTTCTGCATCGGCTATTTCCTCGTCTGGATCACAGGCGTGCTGCTGCTCACCGCTGCCATCCAGTATGCACGCTTCATTCTCGGCCAGACCTCGCAGGATGGCATGATCTCGCGCAAAAGCATGCGGCGAGAGGCCTTCAGCCCGCTCTCATTCGCACTTGTCGTGATCGCCAGCCTCTTCTTCATGTCGTGGCAGGTGCCGCTGCCGGCGCGCGATGGCGGCGATTTCAATGCTGCGCTGTCGCTGCGCACGAGCGCACATGATCTGGCGCGTTTTGCAGCGGGATTCATCAATGGCGATCTGATCGGCGTCTCGGCACGGGCGCGAATGGTCGATGAGCGCATCGAGGTGAGCGGCCCCATCGGCGACCGGGCGGGCACCGGGCTCGGCTTCTACACGCGCGAGCGCATGGACGGGCTCACCATCTGGCAGTCCAGCGCGAATTTCGGTTTGCGGGGCCTCATGGTGATCGAGCCCGCACGCCGCAGCGCCGTGGTGGTGCTGACGAATTCCGACAGCGGCAAGGTGCTGATGCAGGAAGTGGCGGGCCATGTGCTCGGCGTCGAAACGCCGTGGCGCAGGCCCTGAGCTTCCTCAGCCTGCCTTCTTCGCGGCTTCGATACCTTCGCGGATGATGGCGCGGGCGGCGTCTGCGTCCTTCCAGCCGTCGATCTTCACCCATTTGCCTTCCTCGAGATCCTTGTAGTGCTCGAAGAAATGGGTGATGCGCTGGATCAGGATGTCCGGCAGGTCGGTATAGTTCTGCACATTCTTGTAATAGGGATTGAGCTTCTCGACCGGCACGGCGAGAACCTTCTCATCCTGTCCCGCCTCGTCATGCATCATCAGGACGCCGATGGGGCGCGAGCGGATGACGGCGCCGGGCACGACCGGAATGCGGCTCACGACGAGCACGTCCACCGGGTCGCCATCCTGCGAGAGCGTATGCGGCACGAAGCCGTAATTGCAGGGATACTGCATGGCCGTGTGCATGAAGCGGTCGACGAAAAGCGTGCCCGAGTCCTTGTCGAGCTCTTACTTCACCGGGTGGCCTCCATGCGGCACTTCCACGATCACATTGATGTCGTCCGGCGGGTTCTTGCCGACCGGAATGGCATCTATACGCATTACTTCGATACTCTCGTGTGACGGGCGGCGAGGAGGCGGAGGCGGAGCGCATGGAGCTTGATGAAGCCTGCTGCGTCCTTCTGGTCATAGGCGCCGGCGTCGTCCTCGAATGTGACGTGGGCTTCCGAGTAAAGGGAATAAGGCGAGGAGCGGCCCACAACCGTTGCCGAGCCCTTGTAGAGTTTCAGGCGCACCGTGCCCGTCACCATTTCCTGGCTCTTGTCGATCAGCGCCTGAAGCATCTCGCGCTCGGGGCTCCACCAGAAGCCGTTATAGATGAGCTCGGCATAGCGCGGCATAAGTTCGTCCTTCAGATGCGCGGCGCCGCGGTCGAGCGTGATCGACTCGATGCCGCGATGGGCGGCGAGCAGCACCGTGCCGCCCGGCGTCTCATAGACGCCGCGGGACTTCATGCCGACATAGCGGTTTTCGACGAGATCGAGACGGCCGATGCCGTTCGCGCCGCCGAGTTCGTTGAGTTTCGCAAGCAGTGTTGCCGGGCTCATCGTCACGCCGTCGATGGAGACGGCATCGCCCTTTTCGAAGCCGACTTCGATATAGGTCGGACGGTCGGGCGCTTCTTCCGGCGAGACGGAGCGGGAATAGACATATTCCGGCGCTTCCTCGGCGGGGTTTTCAAGCACCTTGCCTTCGGCCGAGATGTGCAGAAGGTTCGCATCGACCGAGAAGGGCGCGTCGCCGCGCTTGTCCTTCGCAATCGGAATCTGGTGCTTCTCGGCAAACTCAATGAGCTTCGTGCGCGAGGTCAGGTCCCATTCGCGCCAGGGGGCGATCACCTTGATATTCGGGTTGAGGCCGTAATAGCCAAGTTCGAAGCGGACCTGGTCGTTGCCCTTGCCGGTGGCGCCGTGGCAGACGGCATCGGCGCCGGTTTCGGCGGCAATCTCGATCTGGCGCTTTGCGATCAGGGGGCGCGCAATAGAGGTGCCGAGCAGGTAGACGCCCTCATAAAGCGCATTCGCGCGGAACATCGGGAAAACATAGTCGCGAACGAAGGTCTCGCGCAGATCCTCGATATAGATTTCCTTGATGCCGAGCATCTCGGCCTTCTTGCGCGCGGGCTC
>JAJLKS010000392.1:0-3874 GCA_033838765.1 Alphaproteobacteria bacterium | reverse complement strand
GAGCCCTGCGGGTCGCGCCGCTCCGCCGGGGTGAAGGGAAAGAGAGCGATCACGGGGATTCCGAGCGCGGCTGCCTCTCCGGCTGCGCGGACGGCCTGGTCGACGCTCAGGCGCTCGACGCCCGGCATGGCCGGTATGGCTTCCCGCTTGTTCTCGCCTTCGATCAGGAAGAGAGGCCAGAGAAGGTCGTTCACCGAAAGTGCATTCTCGGCCACGAGCCGGCGCGACCAGTCCGCCTTGCGGTTGCGGCGCATGCGGGTGGCGGGATAGGCAGGGGTTGGCTTGCTCGGTGCGGTCATGGGCAACTCATAACCCCTGGCGGTGGACTGCGCAATCCGGCCATGGCGCTTTGCCGCAGCGTCAGCCGGGCCTCTGGGCGGGGCTTCGTTGACAGGGTGAAGACCGGCCAGTATCACCGCTCGAAAGGCCGCGACGGCTCATGCGGGAGGATTTTCCATGCACTTCGAGCTCAACGAAGAGCAGCAGGCATTTCAGGATGTGGCGCGAAATTTCGCGGCCGAGGAACTGGCGCCCTACGCTGCGGACTGGGACCGGGATGCCTTCTTTCCCGTCGACAAGCTCCGCAAGGCGGCCGAACTCGGCTTTGCAGGAATTTATGTGCGTGAGGATGTTGGCGGGTCCGCACTGACGCGCCTAGATGCGGCGCTGATCTTCGAGGCCCTTTCCGAAGGCTGCACCTCGACGGCGGCGTTCCTCTCGATCCATAACATGGCCTCATGGATGATCGACCGTTTCGGCACGGAAGAACAGCGCCAGAAGTGGCTGCCGAGGCTCACGCCGATGGAACTGATCGCCAGCTATTGCCTGACGGAACCCTCGAGCGGGTCCGACGCAGCCTCGCTGAAGACGAAGGCGGTGCGAGAAGGCGACCATTATGTGCTGAACGGCTCCAAGGCCTTCATCTCCGGCGCGGGCACGTCGGACATATATGTCTGCATGGTGCGCACGGGCGAAGCGGGCGCAAAGGGTGTTTCCTGCCTCGTCATCGAAAAGGGCACGCCGGGCCTGTCCTTCGGCGCGACGGAGCGGAAGATGGGCTGGAACAGCCAGCCGACAGCGCAGGTGATCTTCGAGGATTGCCGCGTGCCGGTGGCAAACCGTCTCGGCGCGGAAGGCGAGGGCTTCAAGATCGCGATGATGGGGCTCGATGGCGGGAGGCTGAATATCGGTGCCTGCTCCCTTGGCACGGCGACGGCGGCGCTGAAGCGGGCGAAGGAATATGTGGGTGAACGCGAACAGTTCGGCAAGAAGCTCGCCCAGTTCCAGGCGCTGCAATTCAAGCTTGCAGACATGGCCACGGAGCTTGAGGCGGCGAAGCTGATGATCTACCAGGCGGCGGCCAAGGTCGATGCGAAGTCGCCAGATGCGACCATGCATGCCGCAATGGCGAAGCGCTTTGCAACCGATGCCGGCTTCTTCATCATCAATGATGCACTGCTGATTCACGGCGGCTATGGCTATCTCAAGGACTTCCCGCTGGAGCGGCACCTGCGCGATGCGCGCGTGCACCAGATCCTCGAAGGTACCAACGAAATCATGCGTGTCATCATCGCGCGCGAATTTCTGAAGAACTGAAAGCTGAAGTGACGATGAGCGAGAAAGCCGAAGTCCTGTTCGAAAAGCTCGGCGTGGCGGGCATCATCACGCTCAACCGCCCGAAGGCGCTCAATGCGCTGACGCTCGGCATGGTGCGTCTCATTCATCCGAAGCTGAAAGAATGGGCGGCTGATGCGGCCGTCCAATGCGTCATCGTCGAGGGTGCGGGCGAGAAGGCTTTCTGCGCCGGCGGCGATATTCGCGCGCTCTACGATTGGGGACAGGCCGGCGAGACGACGGCCATAGACTTCTGGCGTGAGGAATATCTCCTCAACACTTTCATCAAGCGGTTCCCGAAGCCCTATATCGCGCTGATGGACGGCATCAATATGGGCGGCGGTGTCGGTCTTTCCGTTCACGGCTCGCACAGCGTGGCGACCGAGCGCCTCACCTTCGCCATGCCGGAGACGGGCATCGGCCTCTTTCCCGATGTCGGCGGCACCTATTTCCTGCCGCGTGCGCCGGGCGAGACGGGCATGTATCTCGCGCTCACAGGTGCGAGGCTCAAGGCGGCGGATGCGATCTTCGCAGGCATTGCCGATGTCTATGTTCCGTCGTCGCGCCTCGAAACGCTGAAGGACAGGCTCGCGGGCGGTATGCCGCCGCGCGAGGCGCTGGCGGAGGTAGCGGAGGAGGAAGGCGCCGCGCCGCTCGCCGCGATGCAGAAGGACATTGAAGCGCATTTTTCCGGAGACTCCGTCATCGGCATCGTCGCTTCGCTGCGGGCCGACGGCAGCGAATGGGCCGTGCAGACGGCAGACACGATCGAAGGCAAGTCGCCGATTTCGACGCTCGTCGCTTTCCGGCAGGTACGCGAAGGCGCGACGCTTGAATTCGAGGATTGCATGCGGCTCGAATTTCGTCTCACCAACCGGTTCGCCGCAGGCCATGACTTCTACGAGGGTGTGCGCGCCGTCGTGATCGACAAGGACCAGTCGCCGAAATGGAATCCGGCGCGCCTGTCGCAAGTCGATCCGGCGGAGGTCGATCGTTATTTTTCGCCGCTCGAAGGCGGCGATCTGAATTTCGGCTGAGAGAAGCCTGAGGAGGGCGGCAATGGCGGCAATCGGATTTATCGGGCTCGGCAATATGGGCGGGCCGATGGCGCGTAATCTGGTCAAGGCGGGCCACGCGCTCAAGGTGTTTGACCTCTCGGCCTCTGCCGTCGATGCGCTGGTCAAGGCGGGTGCCACCAAGGCGGCGACCGCAAGCGACGCGGCGCGCGATGTCGACTTCGTGGTGACGATGCTTCCGGCGGGCGAGCATGTGCGCTCGGTCTATCTGGAGGCGGGCGGGCTCATCGCCTCGGCGCGGAAGGGTACGCTCTTCATCGACAGTTCCACCATCGATATTCCTTCGGCGCGCGAGACCATCGCCGCGGCTGAGGCCGCAGGCATGATGATGGTCGATGCGCCGGTTTCGGGCGGTGTCGGTGGCGCGGAGGCGGGCACCCTCACTTTCATGGTGGGCGGGGCCGCAGAAGCCTTTGCCAGAGTGAAGCCCGTCCTGGAAAAGATGGGCAAGAACATCTTTCATGCCGGTGCGGCGGGCAACGGCCAGGTTGCAAAGGTCTGCAACAACATGATCCTCGGCATCTCGATGATCGCCGTGTCGGAAGCCTTCGTGCTGGGCGAGAAGCTCGGTCTCGATGCGCAGACGCTGTTCGACATCTCGTCCACTGCATCCGGCCAGTGCTGGTCCATGACCTCGTATTGCCCGGTGCCGGGCCCGGTGCCGACATCGCCCGCCAACCGGAATTACCAGCCGGGGTTCACGGCCGGCATGATGCTGAAGGACCTCCGGCTCGCTCAGGATGCCTCCAAAACGGCCCGGTCTCCCATCCCGCTGGGTGCGCAGGCCGCCCAGCTTTATGCGCTTATGGAGGCCGCCGGAGAGGAAAACATCGATTTTTCCGGGATCATCAAGCTCGTCCGTGGCGAAATCTGATTTTCTTTCGACTGGCTCGACTTGGACGGCAAGCCGGTTCGTTTAAGGCCTCGTTAGCAACCCATTGGGTAGAGTGCGCATTCGCGGGACAGAAGGTGCCGTGAGTGTGCGATCCGTTGCGAGCCAGAGGTCAAGATTTCAAATGGGTATGACCAACGTCAAGCGAGAGCCCGAAGTCCAGGAACAGGATGATCCGGGACGCAAGCAGGCTTATCTCGAAGCGCTGACCTATGTGGAGCGTCTGCACAGGCGCCTGCTGGACGTCATCAAGGATGAGCTCGACCGTATCGATTGCACGGAAATCAACAGC
>JAJLKS010000391.1:0-6531 GCA_033838765.1 Alphaproteobacteria bacterium | reverse complement strand
TGGCGGCCAGCACGACCCGGCGGAGATCCTGGCGAGCGTGAAGAAGGGCCTCTACGCGGTCAATTTCGGCGGCGGGCAGGTCGACATCACGTCGGGCAAGTTCGTCTTCACCTGCACTGAAGCCTATATGATCGAGGATGGCCGCGTGACGCGCCCCGTCAAAGGCGCAACGCTGATCGGTAACGGGCCGGACGTTCTCACCCGCGTCACCATGATCGGCAACGACATGGCGCTCGATCCCGGCATCGGCACTTGCGGCAAGGCGGGACAGGGCGTCCCCGTCGGCGTCGGCCAGCCGACGCTGCTGGTGAAGGGGCTTACCGTGGGCGGCACGGCGCGGGCGGCGTGAGCACCGCTTCGCCTCATCCCTTCTTGCTGTGGCAAACCGCCTGCAGCTTGTTGCCTGCGGGGTCGCGCACATAGGCGCCGTAATAGTTCGGATGGTAATGCGGGCGGAGGCCCGGTGCGCCTTCGCTTGTGCCGCCGAGTTCCAGCGCCTTTGCATGAAAGGCATCGACCGAGGCACGGTCCGGCGCAAGAAAGGCGACATGGCCGCCATTACCCGGCACATGCGCCTCACCGTTGAACGGCTTCAGAACGAAGACCTTCGGGCCCGCCGCCGTGCCATAAGAGAGCGTACCCGGCATCTTGAAGAATGGAACGATGCCGAGCGTCGCCAGCACTGCGTCATAAAAGCCTTCCAGCCTTTCCGGCTCATCCGCACCGATGGTGACATGGCTGAACATTGGCAAGCTTCCTCTCCAATCATGTCACCCCCGGGCTCGACCCGGGGGTCCAGAAGCCGCCACTGACGGCGTCCAACTTAAAAAAGAAAAAGCAGTTGCGGCTTCACTTGCCGCCCTGGATGCCCGGGTCAAGCCCGGGCATGACATCCTGTTGTTGGCGGTTTTGAATGACCTCAGAACGCGTATTCCTTGAACACCGGATCGACCGAGCCGCCCCAGCGGCCGCGATAAAGCTCGAGCATTTCCTCGGCGGGCGACTTGCCCTTCTCGACGATTTCTTCGACGGTCCGCAAATGGATCGCCTCGCTCGCGCCGACGCCGTCGCCATTCGCGCGCGCATCAAGACCGGCGCGGGAAATCGCCACGGCCTTCCGCGCCACATCGAGCAACGTGCCGCCCCGGAACGGGGTGTGAAGCCCGTGCCTCGCCACATTGTCGCGCAGCGCCTGACGCTCTTCGGCCGTCCAGTCCTTCACGATATCCCAAGCCGCATCGAGCGAGGACTGGTCGTAAAGGAGCCCCACCCAGAAGGCAGGCAGCGCGCAGATGCGTGCCCAGGGCCCGCCATCGGCGCCACGCATTTCGATATAGTTCTTGATGCGCGCTTCGGGAAAGATCGTCGTCAGGTGATTGTTCCAGTCGCCCCGTGTCGGGACCTCGCCGGGCAGCGCCGGAAGGCGGCCGTCAAGGAAATCGCGGAAGCTCTGCCCCGTTGCATCGATATATTTTCCGTCGCGGTAGACGAAATACATCGGCACATCGAGCGCATAGTCCACCCAGCGCTCGAAGCCGAAGCCATCCTCAAAGACGAAAGGCACCATGCCCGCGCGCTGGTTGTCCGTATCCGTCCAGACATGGGAGCGGTAGGAGAGATAGCCGTTCGGCTTTCCTTCCGTGAACGGAGAGTTTGCAAAGATCGCGGTCGCGACCGGCTGCAGCGCGATGCCCACGCGCAGCTTCTTCACCATGTCAGCTTCCGATGCGAAGTCGAGGTTCACCTGAACCGTGCAGGAGCGATACATCATGTCGAGACCCATGGTCCCGACCTTCTTCATATATTCCGTCATGATCCTGTAGCGCCCCTTGGGCATGACGGGAATTTCGTCGCGGCGCCAGTTCGGCGTGAAACCGAGGCCGAGAAAGCCGATGCCGTGCTCGGCGCCCACTTCCTTCACCTGGGCCAGATGGTCGTGCAGCTCGGCGCAGGTCTGGTGAAGCGTTTCGAGCGGCGCACCGGAGAGTTCGAACTGACCACCGGGCTCGAGCGAGATGTTGCCGCTCTTGTCGCTTTCGAGGCCGATAAGCGTCTCGCCTTCAAGAATCGGCGTCCAGCCGAAGCGCTGCAGCCCTTCGAGCATGGCGCGGATGCCGTGATCGCCTTCATAGGGGATCGGCGTCAGGTTCTTCGTACAGAAGGGGAACTTCTCGTGCTCGGTGCCGATGCGCCAGTCGCTTTTCGGCTTGTTGCCGCGCTCCAGCGCGGCCACGAGGTCGCGACGGTCGGTGATGGGCTCGGGCCCTGCAACGAGAATGCTCATGCGAGCCCCTTTCCTCCGCGGACCCTGTTGCTCGCGGGGCCAGCCACCTGCCCGACGACGGTCCTCTTACGCGCCGGTCACTGAAGGCTCCGGCATCGCCCAGATGTAGGAGCGGGATGGGCGCATGGCAAGCGCCAATCTCGGTTCAAAAAGTAACAGCCGTACCGGCCGCCGGAACAGGCACCTCGCGCAAATGAGAATTGTTCGAGGGTGCGGTGCTCCGGCGCAGCCTACCAATCGCCCAGCATCAGGCCGATGGCGGCGAGGGCGGCAATGGCCGCCGTGTCAGCGCGCATGATGCGGGGGCCGAGCGAAATCGCGAGCGTATCGCTCCGCTTGCGGAGCATGTCGCGTTCGGCGGGCGAGAATCCGCCCTCCGGGCCGATCAGCACGGCGAGCGGCGCGCCTCGTTTCCCATCGGCTGCGAGACGTTCCAGCGCGGCGCGCGTTGCGCCGGGGCCTTCGTTCTCGTCGCAGAACAGGATCAGCCGGCCGGGCGCGGTCTCGTTCCATTTTGCGAGGATGTTCGGGAGCCTTTCAGCCTCCCGCACTTCCGGCACGGCGACGAGGCCGCATTGTTCCGCCGCTTCCACGGCATTGGCCTGCAGGCGCTCGTCCTTGAGGCGCGTCACCACGGTCCGCTCCGTGATGACCGGCTGGATCACGGCGGCGCCCATCTCCGTCGCCTTCTGGGCGACGAAGTCGAGTCGCGCGCGCTTCACCGGCGCAAAGAGAAGCCAGATGTCCGGCAGCGGTTCTTGTGCCCGCGTCCGGCCTTCCAGCTCCAGTACGCAATTCTTTTTGTGCGGCTCCGCGATGCGCGCCGCCCATTCGCCGTCGCTCCCGTTGAAGAGGAGCACAGGCTCGCCCTCCCCCATGCGCAGCACATTCACAAGATAATGCGACTGGTCCTTGTCGAGCGTCAGGCTTGCCCCGGCGCCAAGGCTCTCCGCCACAAAGAGGCGCGCCTTGCCGCTTGCGCAGCGCGCGTTCCCATCCGGGCCATCTTCATCTTCGCGAATCTTCATGGGCGCAGTATCCATACTTTTCCGTGCCCGTGCAGCCAGCAGAGCAAGCCATGCAACCCCGCAAGACCGTTCGCGTTCTCCTGCTCGATCCGGCGGATCGGCTCCTCCTCATTCGGATGCACGACCCGGACGTGTCCGATGCGTCGGGCCGGGTACTCAAGGATGCCTATTGGGTGACGATAGGCGGCGAAAGCGAGCCGGACGAAGATATTGCCACAACGGCAAGGCGCGAAATTCTGGAGGAAACGGGGCTGGCGGATGTCCGGCTCGGGCCGCCGGTCTGGACAACCGAACATGTGCTTTGCATCCACGGCAAGAACAGGCTGATGCAGGAGACCTTTATCCTCGCCCGGACCCTATCAACCAGCCTCAGCCCGGACGGGTGGACGCCGCTCGAGAGGGAGGTGATCCACGAGATGCGCTGGTGGAGCCTTGCCGAACTGCAGGCGACCAATGACACGATCTTCCCCACATCGCTGGTGCAGCATCTGCCTGCATTGATCGCGGGGGCCGTGCCCGCTGCCCCTGTCGCCATTACGCCCTGAGCCGGACTGGCATCGGGAGCGAATCGGAGGCAGAACAATCGCCATGGAAGACAAGAAGCAGGATCAGGCCCGCGTTGCCGATGCGCCGCCCGAGAACTGGGTAGACGCATACGCCCCCGCCTGGGCGAGGCCCTATGCGCGGCTTGCGCGGCTCGACCGGCCGATCGGCTGGTGGCTGCTGCTGCTGCCCTGCTGGTGGTCGGTGGCGCTTGCAAGCGAGGGCTGGCCCTCGCTCTTGCTTCTCCTCCTTTTCCTCATCGGTGCCGTCGCCATGCGCGGCGCAGGCTGCACATGGAACGATATCGTCGACCGCGATATCGACGCTGCCGTGGCGCGCACGCGGTTGCGCCCGCTTCCTTCAGGCGCCGTGACCCTCAAGGGCGCTCTCGCCTTCCTCGCACTGCAATGCGTGATCGGGCTTGGCGTCCTTCTGTCCTTCAATTCTTTCGCCATCCTTCTCGGATTTTCGTCGCTTCTCCTCGTCGCGATCTATCCCTTCATGAAGCGCATCACCTATTGGCCGCAATTGGTGCTGGGCCTTGCGTTCAATTGGGGGGCGCTGATGGGTTGGGCGGCCGTGCACGGCTCGCTAACGGCGGCACCGCTGCTGCTCTATCTCGGCGCCGTTGCATGGACCATCGGCTACGACACGATCTATGCACATCAAGACAAGGAAGACGATGCGCTGATCGGCGTGAAATCCACAGCGCTGAAATTCGGTGAGGCGACGCAGAAGTGGCTCTGGCTCTTCTACGGGCTTGCGTTCATCGCACTTGCGGGTGCGGGCGCGGCAGCGGGGCTCGGGCCTTTCTTCTATCCGGTGCTGGCTATGGGTGCGGCGCTTCTCGTCTGGCAGATCGTCACGCTTGACATAAACGATCCGGCGCGGTGCCTCAGGCTCTTCCGATCCAACCGCGATTTCGGCCTTGTGCTGTTTGCCGCCATCGTCGCAGGCCAGATGGCCTAGGCACCGCTCACGCGACGGGCTTCACATCCGAGAGCCTGTCGACCTTTCGAAGATCGGGGAAGAGCCACATCCATATGCCGACTACGCCGAGCGTGCCGACACCGCCGATCAGCACGGCAGGTACAGTGCCGAAAAGCGCCGCGGAGACGCCCGCACGGAAATCGCCCAGCTCGTTCGATGCGCCGATGAAAAGCATTTCCACGGCGGTGACGCGGCCAAGCATCTGCTGCGGCGTTGCAAGCGGGATCAGCGTCGAGCGGATGTTAACGCTCACCATGTCGGAAGCGCCCATGATTGTGAGCGCGATCAGGGTGAGAATGAAATTTTCCGACAGGCCGAAGACGATGGTCGCCGCGCCAAAGATGCCGACACAGGCAAACATGATGTGACCAGTGCGGCGGCCGAGCGGGCGCCAGACGAGCATGAGACTGACCACAATGGCGCCAACGGCCGGTGCGGCGCGCATGAAGCCGAGGCCAGTCGGGCCGACATCCAGAATGTCGCGCGCATAGATCGGCAACAGCGCCACCGCGCCGCCGAGCAGTACCGCAAAGAGATCGAGCGAGATCGCACCGAGGACGATGGGCGAACGGCGCATGTAGAGAATGCCTGCGATGGCGCGCGACATGGCGCCGATGCCCGGCTCATGCGGTTCCACCTTCGTGCGCGTGCGGATGGCGAGAAATGCAACCGACACGCAGATGAATAGCGCGCAGCAGGTGGCATAAACGGTGACGGGGCCCCACAGATAAAGGAATCCGCCGATCGCGGGACCGAGGATCACCGCCATCTGGAACGTGGAAGAACTGACCGCAATCGCACGCGGGAGCTGCGCCTTCGGCACGAGGAGCGGCACGAAGGAGCGCGAGGCAGGCGCCATGATCGCCCGCGCCGTTCCGAAGAGCGCAAGCGCCGCATAGAACCAGGTGACATCGCCAGAATGGGTGATCGTCAGCAGGATGAGCCAGCCTGCGGAGGCTGCCTCGAGAAGCCCCGCCGCCGCGACAATGAAGCGCCGGTCGATACGGTCGGCAATGTCACCTGCGGGAAGCGTGAAGAGCAGCATGGGCAGGAACTGCGCAAGGCCGACATAGCCAAGCGCCAGCGCGCTTTCCGTTATGTCGTAGACCTGCCAGCCCACCGCCACGGACATGATGAGCATGCCCAGCGTGCCGAGGAAACGCGCCGAGATGTATAGACGGAAGTCGCGCAGGCGGAAGAGCGCGGCGGTCGTTGTCTGGCTTTCGGGGAGATCGGTCATATCGGTCGGGGGCGGGCCATGTTTTGACCCTTATGCCCGAAGCGCCACCGGAAGTCGTGCCCCATCCTTGCAAGTCGTTTTGCCGCAGTCTGGCGCTGTTGAATTCCGCAGGTGCAATGTTACATATGTTGCATCGCAACAATTCTCCGTAAGGAGGCAAAAATGAAGAAATTCGTCAAACAGTGGCTGCACTATGCCGCCCTCGCCGCCGAGGGCTTCACGGGCCAGGCGCAATGGTATGAGGCCGAGCAGGCCAAGGCTGCGCCGGCACGCCGCGAAGCGGTGAAGCCGCAAGAGGAAGCCGGTTTCGCGCCGGTTCTCCGCGCCGCCGACTAAGCTTCGGTTTCCGGCATAAGCCCCGGATTTCCGTGCCTTTTATGTGAGGTGCGGGACCGGGGCTTTGTCTTGCCCGGGATTCCGCAGGCGCAGCGCCGCTTGACGAACAT
>JAJLKS010000390.1:0-1333 GCA_033838765.1 Alphaproteobacteria bacterium | reverse complement strand
CTTGGCGGCCCAGCGGCCATTTCCATCCATGATGATGGCAACATGCCGGGGCAACTTGCCCGGAGCCGCCTCTCTCATCTTCTGGCCGGTGGTGAGCGTCATGGCGCCAAATTTTCCCCGATGGAAATCATATCTTTAACGGCAACCTCTCACCGGTCACGAAAGCCACAGGCCCTCAGACCTGCATGATTTCGGCTTCCTTGTGTGCCAGCGCGGCGTCGATCTCGCCGATCACCTTGTCCGTCAGCTTCTGCACCTTGTCGGACCAGCTCTTGTGATCGTCCTGACTCATCTGTGAGTCTTTTTCGAGGCGCTTCAACTCGTCCATCGCGTCGCGGCGGACATTGCGGACGGCGATACGCGCCTGCTCTGTATACTTGGCGGCGATTTTCGTCAGTTCCGTGCGGCGCTCCTGGTTGAGCTCCGGGATCGGCAGGCGGAGAAGCATGCCGTCCACCACGGGATTAAGCCCCAGACCGGAACTGCGGATCGCCTTTTCGACGGCGGCGACCATGCTCTTGTCCCAGACCTGTACCGTCAGCATGCGCGGCTCCGGCACGCCGATCGTGCCGACCTGGTTGATCGGCATGGACTGGCCATAGGCCTCCACCACGATCGGCTCCAGCAGGCTTGCCGTCGCGCGCCCGGTCCGCAGGCCCGCGAATTCCTGCTTCAGCGATTGAAGCGCACCGCGCATCCGGCGTTCGGTATCGTCGATGTCGAAGCTGTCGTTAGCCATTTCCAGTCCTTCTTGTATTTTCTGGCGCCGCCACTCAGGCGGCGTTCGAGATCACGGTGCAGCGGCCTGCGCCCTTCAGAACCTTGGCAAAGCCGCCCGGCTCGTCGATCGAATAGACGATGATCGGGATGTTGTTTTCCCGCGCGAGCGCAATTGCGGAAGCGTCCATCACCTTGAGGTCGCGCGAAAGCACATCCATGAAGGTCAGGCGGTCGTAGCGTTCGGCATTGGCCACCTTGTGCGGATCGGCGGAATAGACGCCATCGACCTGCGTTCCCTTGAAGAGCGCGTCGCAGCCCATTTCGACCGCGCGGAGTGCGGCTGCCGTGTCCGTGGTGAAGAACGGGTTGCCGGTGCCTGCGGCAAAAATCACCACCCGCCCCTTTTCCATATGGCGCACGGCGCGGCGTCGGATATAGGGCTCGCAGACCGTCGTCATCGGGATTGCCGATTGAACCCGCGTCGGAATGTCGATCGCCTCGAGCGCCGTCTGCATGGCCAGCGCGTTCATCACATTTTCCAGCATGCCCATATAGTCGTCTCTGGCGCGCTCCATGCACTTTGCGGCGGAGGACAGGCCGCGGAAGATATTGC
>JAJLKS010000389.1:0-3875 GCA_033838765.1 Alphaproteobacteria bacterium | reverse complement strand
AGGACATTATGCCTGTAAATCATAAGACAGCCGGATTGTGGTCAAACTTTGAAGCGGCGCGCGCCGTGCCGCTGGCGCCGCTCTTTCTGGCCGCCGCTCTGGGCCTTGCCGCCTGCGCCGAACAGGGCCCGCGCGATCCCGTTCGCGGAACGGCCGTGAGCCACGGCATCGAAACGCAGCCCGAGCGTCAGGCCCGGATGACGGGCCGGGCAGACAGGGATTCGCGGCTTGCCCCCGGCTTTTCGGGCGCGGCCGTGGCGGACGAACCGGCCGCCGCGCTCGCCGCGCGGCAGGTGCTGGAGCAGGGCGGCAATGCCGCCGATGCGGCGACGGCGATCTATTTCACCCTGTCTGTCACCTATCCTGCGGCGGCAGGCCTTGGCGGCGGCGGCATCTGCCTCGTTCATGATGGCGATGCAAAGACAGTCGAAACCATCTCCTTCCTTGCGGCGAGCCCGCGCGGCGGCGGCAGCATCGCCGTGCCCGGCAATGTGCGCGGCTTCGCCTATCTCCATTCGCGTTATGGCAAGGCGGCCTGGTCTTCGGTCGTTGCCCCGGCGGAGCGGCTTGCCGCGACAGGCAGTTCGGTTTCGCGCGCAGGCGCCGCCCAGTTCGCCATCGCGTCGGGCATCGTCGAGGCGTCGCCCTCGCTGTCGCGCGTGTTCGCGCCCGGCGGACGCATCGCAGGCGAACGCGATCTGCTGACGCAACTCGAACTTTCCTCGACGCTCGGGCAGATCCGCGCGCGCGGCGCGACGGGTTTCTATTCCGGCGCCGTTGCCCGCCGCTTCGCAGAAGCCGTGCGCGACGCAGGCGGCGCCGTCAGCGAGAGCGATCTCGAGAGTTACCGTCCTTTGGTCAGCACGGCGCAAGGCACCGATCATGGCGGGCTGAAAGTCTGGTTCCCTTCCGCTGACCTCACGGCCGGCCTCTTCGCCGCCGAACTCTGGCGCGGCATCGCTGGCGCCGGCGCGGCGGAACTTACGGCATTGGCGGATGAGACAGCGTCCCGACTTGGAGCTGCGTCGCAGCCCGGCATCAATTACGGCTCGACCAGCTTCGCGGCGATGGACCGGAACGGCGGCGCGGTCGCCTGCGCCGTCACCATGAACGGGCTTTTCGGCGCAGCGAAAATCGCAGGTGATACCGGTGTCGCGCTGGCGGCAAGCCCCGCCGGCGCGGCCGGGCTCGCACAGGCCTATCTTGCACCCGTCATCGTGACCGGCCAGAGCGGCGAAATAGCGCGCCTCGCCGTTGCAGGGGCGGGCGGGCCTAAGGGCACCGCGGCTGCCCAGCATGTTGCGCGCAATTTCACGTCGGACGAGGCAGCGAGGGCGGCCATCAATGCCGGTATCGCCGATATCGCCTCGCCGGTGAACGCGATCGGTTGCCCGGAAAACATGGGCTCGGCAAGCTGCATCCTCGAAAACAATCCGCAAGGCTTCGGCATGGGTGTGACCGGCTATTCATCCGCGAACTGAAACAGGACGCACAACGAAAAGGCCCGGAGTGAAATCCGGGCCTTTTCCCATTTCCAGACAGAACCGTGTCAGCGCCGCTGCCACCAGCCGCGCTTCGACGGAGCCTTCGGCTTCTCGGCATCGGGCTTCGCCTCGCCGACCAGTGGAATATCGGCCTCCGCTTCAGCCATTTCGATCACGGGCCCGCGGTCGGCTTCCTCTTCCTGTTCATCGGCATCCGAAGTTTCGGGCGAAGTTTCGGGCGAAGTTTCGGGAAAATCCGCACTTTCGCTCTCCTCGTCGCCCATTGCGTCGGCGGCGTCCTGCGTGCTCTCGGTATAGGCGCCTTCCTGGGCTGCTTCCGCATCCCAGGTTTCCTCGTCGTCGTCCTGCTCGCCTTCGCTGTTGCGCGAATAGGAGAGCAGCACGGGCGCTTCCCCCGTTGCGAGCGGATCGGTGGATTCGAACGCCTCTTCCGATTCCTCGCTCAGCATCGCATCGCCATTTTCGTCGGCAATGACACCTTCTACAGGATTGCCGTTGGCATCCTCGTCCTGACGGCGGCGGTTGCGGCGGCCACCCCGGCGCCCGCGGCGGCGGCGCTTGCGCGGCTGGCCGTCGGCGTCGAGTTGCTCCTCGCCGTCGCGCTCCTGCGTCGAGGCCTCACCTTCTGCGGTGCCCTCCTCGTCGCCTTCGTCGTCGTCTTCCTCGCCTTCGGACTGATCACGGGGGGCGTTCTCGCCGCGCGCTTCGGCTTCGTCATTGCGCTTTCCGCCACGGCGGCGGCGGCGACGGCGGCGGCGCTGGCCATCGCCCCGCTCCTCGGATTTATCGTCCGGACCGCTGCGCCCAGACGTCTCGGCTTCTTCTTCCTCGTCGCCCTCGTCCTCGGGTTCGGAGGCGGCGGCCGGCTCTTCCTCGTCGGCATAGCCGCTTTCGGCATTGATTGCGCCTTGCGCAGGCCGCGTGCGGGTCAGTGCGCGCGCTTCCGCGAGTTCGACCTTGTGATCGGAGCCTGCAAGCGTCGGGTCTGCTTCAACATAGACAGAGACGCCATAGCGCTCCTCGACATCGAGCAGGTTGGCGCGTTTCTGGTTCAGGATGTAGATCGCCGTTTCTGCCGGCACCTTGATCGTGAAGGCGGCGGCACGTCCCTTGATCGCTTCCGCCTCGACGCTGCGCAGCACATGCAGCGCCATCGACTCGACGGAGCGGACGAGGCCAGTGCCCGAGCAATGCGGACAGATGACGGTCGAGCCTTCGAGAACGCCGGAGCGCATGCGCTGGCGCGACATTTCGAGGAGGCCGAAATGGCTGATCCGGCCCACCTGAATGCGGGCGCGGTCGTATTTCAGACATTCCTTGAGCTTGCGCTCCACCGCACGGTTGTTGCGGTTCTCATCCATGTCGATGAAGTCGATAACGATGAGGCCCGCAAGGTCGCGCAGCCGCATCTGCCGCGCGATCTCTTCCGCCGCTTCGAGGTTGGTCTTGAGTGCCGTCTGCTCGATGTTGCGTTCCTTGGTGGAACGGCCCGAGTTCACGTCGATGGAAACGAGGGCTTCCGTCGGATTGATGACGATATAGCCGCCCGATTTCAGCGTGACGGTCGGGTTCAGCATCGAGTCGAGCTGCTGCTCGATCTGGTACTTCTGGAAAAGCGGCTGCGTTTCCTTGTAGGGCTGAACATTCTTCGCATGGCTCGGCATGAGCATGCGCATGAAGTTCTTGGCTTCCTTGTATCCTTCGTCGCCCTCGATCTGGATCGAGTCGATATCCTTGTCGTAGAGGTCGCGGATCGAACGCTTGATGAGGCTGCCTTCCTCGTAGACGAGGGTGGGCGCCGTCGATTTCAGCGTCAGCTCCCGCACGCTTTCCCACATGCGCAGCAGGTATTCATAGTCGCGCTTGATTTCCGCCTTGGTGCGCTTTGCGCCCGCCGTGCGGACGATGAGCCCCATGCCTTCCGGCACATCCAGCGTCTCGGCGATCGCCTTGAGCTTCTTGCGGTCGGCTGCAACGGTGATCTTGCGCGAAATCCCGCCGCCGCGCGCCGTATTCGGCATGAGCACGCAATAGCGTCCGGCGAGCGAGAGGTACGTGGTCAGCGCAGCGCCCTTGTTGCCGCGCTCTTCCTTCACGACCTGCACGAGCAGGATCTGGCGCCGCTTGATGACTTCCTGAATCTTGTAGGAGCGGTAGTTGATGCGCTGCTTGCGCGGCGCCGCTTCCTCCATCGCATCTTCCGCGCCGACGCTTTCGATCGTCTCGTCGGACACCACGGTCTCGGTTTCGCCGCGGTCCGGCATGCCATTGTCGTCTTCGCCTTCCTCGGCGCCATCCGGCGCCTCGGTGCCGGCCTCTTTCGGCTCCGGCGCAGCGGCGGCTTCTTCTTCCGCTTCCTCTTCTTCTTCC
>JAJLKS010000388.1:0-1834 GCA_033838765.1 Alphaproteobacteria bacterium | reverse complement strand
GATGGGCGATATCGGTGCGCTGGCGATTGCCCAGCTCATCGCCGCCACCATCGCTTTCGGCGTCAATGTGCAGATTTTCAACACGGAATTCGGTGCTTTCGAGACCGAAGAGCTTGTTTCGCGCCTCCTGACCATCGGCTTCCTCGTGATGCTGCCCATCCTCTGGTGGGCCGCCAAGGGCCATTATTCGAAGCGCACCCCCTTCTGGTCGGAAGCCAAGGAAATCGTGAAGGCCGTGGCCCTCGTCGCCCTCGTCGACGGCTTCCTGCAATACATCACCAAGGACTATTTCTCCCGCCTCTGGATGCTTCAGGCCTGGGCCTGGGCGCTCGTTCTGCTGCCGGTGACCCGTATCGGGATGAGACATGTCCTGAAGCGGTACGGCAGCTGGACCGCGCCGGTGCTGCTGATCGGCTCGAAAGAGAACACCGACGACGCCGCCCAGGTGCTCGAGGACGAGCCCTATCTCGGCTATGAGATCGCCGGCGCGCTGGACCTCGCCGAACTCACTTCCGAAGAAAATGCGGCCCGCCCCTCGAGCCTCCTCTATCAGGCCGGCGGCCAGCTTTCGGCTGCCCTGAAACTCGCCTGCGAGCGGCATGGTGCCCGCTTCGTGGTGCTCGCCCCCTCGCCGGAGGAGATGGGCCGCCTCGACCACATTCTCCGCGCGCTGCACCGCGCCCGCATCGCCTTCTCGATCATCCCGCCGGTGAAGGGCATCGGCGTAATGGCCCTCGAGACCGGCAACTTCTTCAGCCACGACCTCGTGATGCTGACGCTCGCCGACAATCTGAACCGGCCCATGTCGCGCATCGTGAAGCGCAGCTTCGACCTTGCCGTGGCGAGCCTCGCGCTGGTGGCGCTCGCACCGTTCTTCTGGGCCGTTTCGGCGCTGATCCGCCTCGATGGCGGTCCGGCCTTCTTCGCCCATCGCCGCGTCGGCGAGAAGGGCCGCGAATTCATGTGCCGGAAATTCCGTACCATGCATGTCGATTGCGACGCGATCCTGAAGGCGCATCTGGAAAACAACCCGCAGGCTGCCGCCGAATGGGCCCGCGACCAGAAGCTGCGCCGGGACCCGCGCGTGACGGCGGTGGGCGAGTTCCTGCGCAAGACGAGCCTCGATGAGCTGCCCCAGCTCATCAACGTGATCCGGGGCGAAATGAGCCTGGTCGGCCCGCGCCCTGTGACCTATTCGGAAGTGCTGCGCTATGGCGAGGACGCGGAATACTACCTCTCCGCCAAGCCCGGCATCACCGGCCTCTGGCAGGTGAGCGGCCGCAACGAGACGACCTATATGCGCCGTGTCGAGCTTGACGCCTGGTATGTGAAGAACTGGTCGCTCTGGCAGGACATCGCCATCATGTTCAAGACATTCCCTGCCGTGCTGCTGCGCCGTGGCGCCTGCTGAGGCCTAGAGAATTTCCTCATCGCCGGATGCGCCGCGCCCACCCGCGCGGCGCATTCGCCTTTTCTCCCGCCAGACCTGCCAGCGGCGGCCGAACCGCACGATCGTGACGCGCCGCCAGCGCCGCCCGCGCGGATTGTCGATGGTGAGCATGGTAAGGCCGAGGGGGATGGCGGCGGGGCCCGGCGGTCCGGGCACGAAGCCGAGCAGCACAAGCACCGTCCCGAGCCCCACCCGCCCGGAGCGGCTTTTCGGCACCGGAATGCGGTATTTCCCGAACCTGATCCTCATGAACCGTACCTGGAGAGTGACGCCTGACGCCGATATAGGATGCGCCAGCCGAAGATATAGGCCCCGGATGGCGATTCCCGCTCTTGAACCGGGCTGCCGGCAAACAAACTAATTGAAGCGCGGGCCATGTTGGCA
>JAJLKS010000387.1:0-8670 GCA_033838765.1 Alphaproteobacteria bacterium | reverse complement strand
CACGGCATGCCCTACAGGCCGGGCCGCCCCGAAGCCGCGGATTTATAAGGGAAAAGGCAGGCTCGTCAAGCGCCGGGCGACCGATTCAACCTATGCGCATAGTTGATGCGCATGCCTTATGCGCATAGACTATGCGCATGGCAAAGAAAGCGGTCAATCTCTCCATCGATGCGGAGCTTCTGGCGAAGGCGAAGGAGGCGCGCCTGAACCTGTCGGCACTTCTTGAGGAAACCCTGTCCGAGCAGGTGCGGGCTGAGCAGGAGCGGCGCTGGCGGCAGGAGAACAAGGCCGCTATCGACGCCGCCAATGGATTTGCGGAAGAGCATGGCGTCTTCGGCGAGGATTTCCGGCCCTTCTGATGGCGGCACTCGACATCCACGCTAATCCCGAGCCGCGAACGCGCGGGGCCATGCCCTATGTCATGGAGCTTCAGGCAAATCTTCTCAGCGATCTCAACACGAGGCTCGTGGCACCGCTCGCGCCGGCACGCATTTACCGCGGCGCGATACCGCGCCTCAATCCGGTGATCGATATTGCGGGCGAGCCGCATGTACTCATCACACATCAGATGGCAGCGATGCCTGCCCGGCTTCTGGCGGCGGCGCCCATTGCCAATGCAGAGGTGCATCGCTACGACATCATCGCCGCGGTCGACTTCCTCGTCACCGGTATTTGAAGGAGAGAGCCATGAGCCGTTTTTTCGGTAAGGTCTGCCAGAACGGCTATGTGGTGCGCGACATCGAGGCGGCGCTGAAGCACTGGACGGAAGTTCTGGGCGTCGGGCCCTTCTTCTATATAGACCGCGTGAAATGCGACTGGTTCACCTACAAGGGCAAGCCCTCACCCGTCGAAATGAGCATCGCGCTCGGCAATACGGGCGATCTGCAGATCGAACTCATCCAGCAGCGCAACGACGCGCCTTCCATGTATCTCGATTTCCTGAATGCGGGCCATGAAGGGCTGCAGCACATGTCCTACTGGACCATGGACTATCAGGCAGACTATGAGCGCGCGCTGGCAGCCGGTTACAAGATCGGCCATGAAGGGCAGATCGGCGGCGAGCAGGGACGCTTCGTCTATTTCGATACCGAGACGCATCCAGGCACTGTGATCGAGATGTCGGACATCTCGGGCGGCAAGGGCAAGTTCTTCGAGCATATCCGCAAGGCCGCGATCGGCTGGGACGGCAACGAGCCGGTGAGAACCGTCCGTTGACGGACGATCCTCACCGCTGCGAAATCAGCCGCAATAGATGCGCGTGATCTTGCCGCTTTCGTCGACATCGACATTCAGACGGTCGATGCGGAAATCCTTCGTGACCATGGTACCGGGGCGGATCACGCGGATGGTGGCGATGCCCTCGCCAGCCATGATTGCGCTTTCGGCTTCCGTGAATGCACGGCCGGCCCAGACGCCGCCCAGCGCATCCGCCGCCGCCTGACACGCCGCAGCGGCATCGTCGGGGTCATCGCTCGCATCCGCGGCGCCGGACGGCAGTTCGGCGGTGACTTCGCCGCCTGCTTCGGCAGATGCCTCTTCTTCAGGGCTCTGGTCGCAAGCCGCAAGCGCCAAAAGCGCGGCCAGCGCGGCGGCACCTGCAATGCTTCTGTGCATCCGCTTCATTCATGTCTCCTTTCTGTCGAATCCATACCGGGCGGCGGCCCGGCCTTTCAGAGAAGGCCTGTTCATTCCGGCAGAAACATGGCGCGGCGATCAGACCTTCGCGATCAGCTGATGCAGCGACTTCTTCACGCCGGGCCAGCTTGCTCCGAGAGACGTTTCGACTTCGCCTTGCGCCTCGCGCCAGAGGGGGAGCGCCTGTGTGAGCTTCTTCCGGCCCGCCTTGGTGAGCCGCAGGCCGAGCGCACGGCCATCGCCGCTCGGCGCGCTTTCGATGAGACCCTCATCCTCGAGGAGCTTCACATTGCGCACGAGGCTCGATCGTTCGAGCGCAAGAAGATCGGCAAGCGCAGTGAGCGATTTCACCTTGCCTTCGGCGACGGTGACCAGCAGCGTGAATTGCGTGATCTTGAGGCCCGCCGGCCGAAGCGCCCTGTCATAGTGACGGGTGAGCTTGCGCGCGGCCATGCGCGTGCGCAGCGCAGCGCAATTTTCCCTGACTTCGGCTTCGAGCAGTTCCGTTGAAGAGGCGGTGCCGGGCATGAGCGGTGTCCTTGTTGCAGATACACGCTAATGCCCGGCCTGTCCGCAGGCAAGGTTCAGCCGCAGAAGATGCGGACGACATTGCCGCCTTCACCCAGCTCCACATTGAGCCTGTCGGCGCGGTAATCCATGGTCACGGCATCGCCCGGGCCGAAGACGCGGATCGTGGCCACGCCTTCACCGGCACGCACCGTTTCCTCCGCATCCGCCCAGGGTTTGCCGACCCAGACGGCCAGCGCATCGGCAGCCGCCTTGCAGCTTGCTTCCGCCGCTTCCATAGCACCGCCGAGATCGACCGCATCGCCTTCCACTGCCGCCTCTTCGCCAGTTGCGGTTTCTTCCGAAGTCTGGCTTCCGGCCGCCTCGTCCTGCGATGACTGGTCGCAGGCCATCAGCGCCACCGCCGCCACTGCGAGGAGCGCCATCGTCACCTTCTTCATGCCGTTCTCCTATTCTTCTGCCGTTGACGCCTGATTGACCTGCGCTTTCTTCACGGACGCCTGCACCACCGGGATCTCATGATCCGCAAGCGGCTTCATCCAGTTCTTCCGCTTCAGCGCCGCCTCGATATAGGGCGCAAGCTCGGCCTGTTTCCTTGCCTCGCGCGCGGCAACTTCCGCCTTGAACTCGGGCATGACTTCCTTCGCAAAAAGCTCGAGCGACTCGCAGATATGCTCGTGCTTGTTGCGGCCGGCCTGCTGCATGAAGATCACCTGATCGACGCCCGCATTCTGGAAGGCGCGGAGATGCGCGCGCATGTCGTCCGGCGTACCGATGCCGGTGGCGATCGCTTCGGCCCGCCTTGCAGCATCGATCACTTCCTGCGTGCGGTTGCCGCGCGCCTTGATGTATTCGCCCCAGATGTCGGTCCGGCCCGGCACAGTGTCATGCGCCACGAGCGCGTTGAGCGCATAGCCGAAGAATTCGAAGCCTTCGTGACCGCGGCGGATCGCCTCTTCGCGGTCGTGATGCAGCGAGAAGTTCGACACCATGGCGATATTCGCATTCACGCTATGGCCGATGGGGCGGCACTCCTCGGACTTGATGATGCCGTAATAGATTTCCGACCAGTGATGCGCTTCCTCCGGATCGAGGAAGGAGAAGGCGAGCGCGCCGACGCCGAGGGAAGCCGCGACCTTGATCGTATCGCGATTGGTGCAGGCCATCCACATGGGCGGATGCGGCCGCTGCACCGGCTTCGGCAGCACATTGCGGCAAGGCATAGAGAAATATTTTCCTTCGAAGCCCGGATAGGGATCGAGCACCATCATGTTGGCGATCTGCTCGCCGGCCTCGATCGCCATGGCTCGCTTTTCCTTGGCGGGAATATTGAAGCCGCCGAGTTCGAGACGGGTCGCGCCTTCGCCGATACCGAATTCGACGCGGCCATTCGACATGATGTCGAGCGTGGCGAGACCTTCGGCGGTGCGCGCAGGGTGATTGTAGTTCGGGATGACCTGCCGGATACCGTGGCCCAGACGGATGTTCTTCGTGACAGACGCCGCCGCCGCGAGAAAAACCTCGGGCGCCGACGAGTGAGAATATTCGTCGAGGAAGTGATGTTCGACTTCCCATGCGTGGTCGAAGCCGAGCCTGTCGGCCAGCACGATCTGCTCCAGCGCCTCATGGAAGAGGCGGGCCTCGTCGCCCTCGTTCCAGGGCTTCGGCAATTGCAGTTCGTAGAACACTCCAAATTTCATGGATGGCACCTCCCGTTCGCCGCACGCCTCGGGCAAGCCCGGGCACGTCTGTTTGCATTTCCCTCGGGAAAGTCTAGACGGCAAAAGCGGGGGTTGCGAGTGCCGAAGCGGCAGCTCGCCCTTTCTTGTGCGGCCCCTGATCCCGCCTCGGGGTGGGTTCAAGCTAGTGCAGGTTGTTGCGCGGAGCCGCCGACAGGGTCTGCCTGTGAGCGGACCGGAGCGCAAGCTCCTTTTCCGCCGCCTCACGGCGCAGCTTGCTGCCGTTCCGGACAATGCTGTTCAAATCCTCGTCGGACATGAGCCGCATATCGATCGGCCCTGCGGTTTCAACCGCATGGCGCATGACATCCTGCGAGTCATAAAAGGACTTCTTGCGATGCGGCTTGCGCTTCAGGCGCCGCAATATCGTCAATAAGGACATCTCGTCACCGGCCTTTTCTCGAATCCATGCGTCTTCGAATGGCGGCGCTTCGCCCCGGCATCTGAGCGCTTGTTCCAGCTTTCGCCGGACGCGCTTCCTTTTGAGTCATGAGCGAGAAGACTCTAGTACATGCCAACCGCTTATTA
The DNA here is from genome assembly GCA_033838765.1 of Alphaproteobacteria bacterium. GTDB lineage: Bacteria > Pseudomonadota > Alphaproteobacteria > Parvibaculales > Parvibaculaceae > Parvibaculum. The sequence goes on along the minus strand of JAJLKS010000387.1, from coordinate 4,240 downwards.
CTAGAGCATGCTGACAGGAATATTACAGGTGCCGGATTGCCGCAGGCTGCGATAGACGCAGCTGCAGGCGCCTGTGTAGCATTCCAGGTTACAAGGCAGGCAAAAGCAACCCGAACAATCCCCGAAATGACGCCATTCTGGAGACAAATTACATGGGAACCCCCCTGCAGATCGCTCATCGCGGCGGCGCCGGTCTCTGGCCGGAGAATACAATGGCGGCCTTTCGCCGCGCCATTGCGGCGGGTACGGACGGTATCGAGCTTGACGTTCACCTAACGAAGGACGGGAAGCTTGTCGTGCATCACGACGAGAGCCTGAAACCCGCCATTGCGCGCGCGGCGAATGGCGAATGGCTGACGCGCCCTACGCCGCTTCTCAAGGCGCTCACCTATGACGAGCTACTCTCCTATGATGTCGGGCGGCTCAGGCCCGGCGCCGGATATAGCGCGCGCTACCCCGAACAGACCGGCTTCGACGGGGAACGCGTGCCGCTGCTTGCCGATGTCTACCGTCTTGTGAAGGAAGAGACGAAGCCGGGCTTCCGGCTTTATGTCGAGTTGAAAACCGCGCTGCTCGATCTCACGCAATCCGCCGATCCGGACGCGCTCGCCGATGCGGCCGTGGCCCTCACCCGCGCGCATGGCCTCGAAGAAACCGTCACCTTCGTTTCCTTCGACTGGCGGGCGCTCAAACGCGCGAAGGAGCAGGCGCCCGATATTCTCAACGCGTTCACAACGCTTCCCTTCTTTCAGCTCGACCCGGAAGATGCGTCCGCCGCGAACGACAAGCCGGGCTCGGAAGACGAAATGATCCGCAAGGCCTCCGCCGCCGGTGCGCCCTGGGCGGCAGGCTTCGACTGGCGCGGTCAGAAGGGTGCGACCTTTGCCGAACGGATGCTTCGCGCCATTGCGTCCGGCCCCGCCGATGGATGGTTTTCCTGGCATGGCGACGTGACGGCAGAGACGGCGGCGCTCGCCGGGGAACTCGGCCTTGCCGTCTCCTGCTGGACGGTCGACGAAGAGGCCGAGATGAAACGGCTGGCCGCGCTCGGCGTCGAGGCGATCCTGACCGACCGGCCGGACCGGCTCGCCCGCGTGATGGCGGCATGAAAAAGGCCCGGTCGCAGGACCGGGCCTTTCTTTCCGCTCAGGGCAGGCCGCCTTACTTCGGCGCCAGCACCATAATCATCTGCCGTCCTTCGAGGCGGGGATAGAGTTCGACCTTCGCGATCTCCTCCACCTGCTCCTTCACCCGGTTCAGAAGCTGCATGCCGAGCTCCTGATGCGCCATTTCGCGGCCGCGGAAGCGCAGCGTGACCTTCACCTTGTCGCCTTCCTCGAAGAAGCGGAGCATGGAGCGCATCTTCACGTCATAGTCATGCGTGTCGATGTTTGGGCGCATCTTGATTTCCTTGACCTCGACGGTCTTCTGCTTCTTGCGCGCCTCGTTGGCCTTTTTCTGGGCCTGGTATTTGAATTTCCCGTAGTCGAGAAGCTTGCACACGGGAGGCTTCGCGTTCGGCGATACCTCGACCAGATCCAGCCCGGCCTCTTCGGCCATGCGGATCGCTTCGTCGGTGGGGATGACGCCGCGCTTTTCGCCTTCGGCGTCAATGAGCAACACGGTCGGCTCATCGATCATGTCGTTTATGCGCGGGCCATCTTTCGTTGGCGGCGCCTGCATCGGTCTGCGAGCTATGAACGCTTCTCCTTCTGTTGGTCCGGCCGCCTGATTGCACTCGGGACCGCGGCTCAGGCACGAACGTCCGAATGACGCCCGTGTTCCAGCCGATCCCGATAGCGCCCAACACGGACGCCCCCGGACATTGCTGCACAGCTATAGATTTGAAGGACGCGCCCTGCAAGTCAAGAAAAGCGCGGCGATCCTTGCCGATCCGGGCTTTTTGGCGCTCTCGCGCGCCATTGTGGCCGGGGCCACACACAGAAACGGAGAAAGCGCGTCATGGGGCTCGCCTCGAGATCATGGATATGGGAGGGCGAGGCCCAGGAGAGCCGCCTTGCCCGCGCAAGGAAACCCGATGCGCCGCGCGCCGCCGCATCCTCCCAGCATGTATCGGCCATTTCGCCCGCTTCCCGGCGGCCCCGAGGGGTCGTCAGCAGTATGAGACAGGCGCCGGGATGTTCCACCCTGATCGCGGCAAGTTCCGCCCTGGCATGGGCCGCACCACCCGCGCCGAGCCAGATCGCGATGACCGTTCCGCTCACGGCTTGCCGGCCGGGGCCCGGCTTTGCGCGACGAGCCGGGCATAGATCGAAAGTGTCGCCCCGCACATGGCGGCGACGGAATAATGCGTAGCGGCGTTGTCATGACCGGCCGTACCCATTGCCGCGCGCGCCGCCGTATCCATGCCTTCGACACGGGTCATCGCGCCCGCAAGTGCTGCCGCATCGCCCGGCGGCACGCGGAACCCCGTTTTGCCCTCCAGAACCGTTTCCTGCTGGCCGCCCGCATCCGAGACGATGACAGGGCGCGATGCCGCCTGCGCCTCGACAGCCGTACGCCCGAAAGGCTCTGGTTCGATCGAGGGCGAGAGAACGCAATCGCTGAGTGCGTAGGCGGCCGCCATGTCGTCGCAATGACCGACGAGCCTCACCCGGTCATCGAGGCCCGCTGCCGAAATCGCCTGCCGCAATTCCTCTACATAGGATTCGCGACCCTGCGCATCGCCCGCGAGGAGGAGCGTGAAATCCGTTACACCCCGTTCCTTCAGGAGCCGCGCCGCCTCGATCGAGACGCCCTGCCCCTTCCAGCGCGTCAGGCGTGCGGGATGAAGAAAGACCGTGCCTGCATCGTCGCCGATGCCCCAGCGCGATTTCAGCGCCGCGATGCGGTCCGCCGCAGGCGCGGCGAATGCTGCAATGTCGATGCCGCGCGGCACGGTGAAGATGCGCGCTTCTTCCGGCTTGTGGACGGCGCGGATGTTGCCTGCGGTCCATTGCGAATTCGCGATCACCGCATCGCCGCGCACCATCACCGAATTATAGAAGACCTTCAGGCGCGGCCTTTCGTGGACGCGCGAATGATAGGTGGTAACGAAAGGAATTTTCGTCCGCCGCGCGGCGGCAAGCGCGCTCCAGCCCGGCGCGCGCGAGCGGGCATGAACGAGGTCCACGCTCTCGCGCTCGATCAGCCGCGCAAGGCGCTCAACATTGAGGCCCATCACGACCGGATTCTTCGAATGCACCGCCATCTCGACATGGGAGGCACCGGCCTCGATCAATTCTTCCACCATGCGCCCGCCACGGCTTGCCACGATGGCGCGGCCGCCAGCGGCGACGATCGCACGCGCCATGTCGACCGTGGTGCGTTCGGCCCCGCCCGTTTCGAGCGCGGGCACGACCTGCAGGATCGCGGGGCGCGGATCGAGTTCGGCGAAGGGGTTGGCCAAGAGACGGAATCCCTGTTGGATGGTGCGAAACAGAATGGATGCGAGTGACAATGACCGACACGGCCACGCCCCGCAAGCTCGCCCGCCCGCCGCATGAAGGAAGCGCCGGTGAAGAACTTGCCTGTCTGATCGAGGTGCCGAATGCCGCCGCCGGTCCGACCGGACTCACCTGGCTTGGCGGCTTCAAATCCGACATGACGGGGACGAAAGCGGAAGCCCTTGCCGCCTGGGCGCGCGGTGCGGGACGGCATCTGCTGCGCTTCGACTATTACGCGCATGGGCAATCGAGCGGCGATTTCCGGAAGGCGACCATCGGCCGCTGGCGCGAGGATGCGCTGGCCGCCATCGACACGCTCGCCGCAGGTCCGCAAATCCTGATCGGCTCCAGCATGGGCGGCTGGATGGCGCTGCTGGCGGCGCTTGCCCGGCCCGAGCGCGTGAAAGGTCTCGTCCTCATCGCGCCAGCGCCGGACTTCACCGAAGAGCTGATGTGGAAGGGTTTTGCGGAAGAAATAAAGCAGACGCTTCTGCGCGACGGCATCTATCGCGAACCATCGGATTATTCGGACGAACCCTACGAGATCACGATGAAGCTGATCGAGGAGGGCCGCAATCACCTCATCCTCGGCAAGACCATCCCGCTCACCTGCCCGGTGCGCATATTGCAGGGCATGAAAGACCCCGATGTGCCGTGGAGCCACGCCATGCGTCTCGTCGAGACGCTGGCAAGCGAGGACGTCACGATCAACCTGTCGAAATCGGGCGATCACCGCCTCTCGACGCCGGAAGACATTGCGCGGCTCGTGCAGACGGCCGAGACGCTGCTCAGCG
>JAJLKS010000386.1:0-3827 GCA_033838765.1 Alphaproteobacteria bacterium | reverse complement strand
TCGACGAGGCGTTCCTCGACCTCTCGGGCACGCAGCGGCTCCTCGGCGCGCCGCCCGCGCTCGCGATGGCCCGGCTCGCCCGGCGGATCGAGGACGAGGTGGGCGTCACCGTCTCGGTCGGCCTCAGCCACAACATGTATCTCGCCAAGCTGGCCTCGGACCTCGACAAGCCGCGCGGCTTCGCCGTGATCGGCCGGGAGGAGACGCTCTCCTTCCTCGCCGAAAAATCCGTCTCGCTCATCTGGGGTGTCGGCAAGGCGCTGGAGGCAAAGCTCGCCCGCGACGGCATCACCCGTATCGCGCAGCTGCAGAAGATGGAAGAGAGCGACCTCATGGCACGCTACGGCTCCATGGGCCGACGCCTCTGGCGCCTCGCACGCGGCGAGGATTTCCGTCATGTCGAGCCCTCAAATGAAGCAAAGAGCATTTCCGCAGAGACGACGTTCATGCGCGATATTTCCAGCGCCGCCGAACTCGACCGCATTCTCTGGCCGCTCTGCGAAAAAGTATCTCGCCGCGCCAAGGCGGCAAATGTCTCAGGCTCGACCGTGGTGCTGAAACTGAAAACGGCGGACTTCAAGACGCGGACGCGCAACCAGACACTGCCGGACCCGACGCAGCTTGCCGAAGTGATCTATCGCATAGCATCGCCCATGCTGGCGCGGGAGGCCAAGGGCACCAGCTTCCGGCTGCTCGGCGTCGGCATATCCGGGCTCAGCGATGGCGATATCGCCGATCCGCCGGACCTTCTCGACCCGGACGCTTCGCGCCGGGCTGCCGCAGAGCGCGCAATGGACCGCCTGCGCGAAAAATTCGGCGAGCACTCGATCGGTAAGGGCCGCGGCCTCAGAAAGTGAAAACGGCTCAGCAGGTTCCGTCTTCAAAGATGACGAGATCCTTGAGCCGCGCCTTGATTTCGAGATCGATATAGTCGAGCGTCATGTCGGTCGCGACGCCATTGGCAAAAACCGTCATGCCCATTTCGAAACTCGGCAGGCCTTCGCCATTTTCAGTGTCGTAATAGCTGACGCGCACGGGCCAGTGCGCAACGGATTTGAGCAGTTCCGCCACCGCCGCATCCAGCAGCGGATCGCGCCTGAGATCGGACTGCCTAGACACGAAGACAGTGGTCGGGCTCTCGCGCTCTTCCGTGCCGTCGAACAGCATGAGCTCGAAGATGCGCTCGCCTTTTTCCGCACGTTCGATCAGCGCCTTCTGGTATTGAACCGGGAAGAGAACGCCGGCAGGCAATTCGCGCGCTGCATCGTCCTCCCGCGACAACTCGATAGAGCCATCTTCGTTACGGACAGCCGTTCCGTCATCGCGGTCCGTCAGCTCGCCATCGGTATATTCCGTTCGCGTGTAGGTGAATTCGCGGCCGTCGATCTTCTCGAAATAGCTGAGGCGGATGTCGTTGCTGAAATAGGCCTGATCCGGCCCGGTTACACGCGTCACCACACGCTGGAGCGATGTATAGCCGCCGCAGGCGGGGCCGCCGCGCCATTCGATCACCATGCGCCCGTCGATGCCCGCAATGTCGCTCGCGGCCTCAGTCCGGCCGAGCGAGAGGTCGTAAACCGCACGATGCATCTGCAGCGGGGCAGCGCCCGCACCTGTCGAAAGAACCAGAAAACCAAGCGGCATCAGCCACTTGTACCCATTTACCGCCACGATGTTTCCGCTCCCGCCTGGCCTTCATGCCCTTTCGCAAGCTTATACCATCGGCTAAACCGGGAAAGCGATTGCAACATCCCGGTTCGTCATGCCCCGTCCAAGCCTGCTCGTCACCCGCAAGCTGCCGCCCGATGTGGAGGCCCGTCTCGCCCGCGACTATGACGCGGCCCTGAACGGGGCGGACAGCCTTCCCACGCGGGAGACAATACTGGCCGGTGCGGCGGGAAAGGACGGCCTTCTCGTCACCGTGACCGACAGGATCGGCGGCGATCTCATCCGCGCACTGCCGGAGACGGTGAAGATAATCGCAACCTTCTCGGTCGGCTATGACCATATCGACATCGCCGCAGCGAAGGCCCGCGGCATCGCCGTCACCAATACGCCGGACGTACTGACGGACGCGACGGCGGAAATCGCCCTGCTGCTGATGCTCGGCGCGGCTCGCAACGCCACCTCGGCCATCGAGACGCTTCGCAGCGGCGAATGGAAGAACTGGGCGCCCACCGGCATGCTCGGCATGGAGCTGACCGGCAAGCGCCTCGGCATACTCGGTCTTGGCCGCATCGGACGCGCAACAGCGCATCGGGCCTGCGCCTTCGGCATGGAGATCCACTATCACAATCGCAGACGACTCGATCCCGCCAGGGAAGCAGGCGCGATATTCCATGAAAGTATCGAAAGCCTGTTCACCGCGTCGGATGTGCTCTCGCTCCACTGCGCCTCGACGCCGGACACGCGCCGCATCGTAAACCGGGACACGATCGCACTTCTCCCGGAAAACGCCATCGTGGTGAACACGGCCCGCGGCGACATTGTGGATGACGATGCGCTTATCGAGGCTCTGATTTCCGGCCGGCTCGCCGCGGCCGGGCTTGATGTCTTCGCCAACGAGCCGAACCTCGATCCCCGCTACCTTTCTCTTTCAAATGCCTTCCTGTTGCCGCATCTCGGCAGCGCAACGCGCGAGACACGCAATGCCATGGGCTTCCGCGCGCTCGACAATCTCGACGCATATTTTGGTGGCCGGACGCCCCGAGACCTTGTCACCGGATGATGTACCGCATCGCCGCCATCGCAATGTCATGCCTGTTCGCGGCCTGCTCGGACGCGCGCACAGCCGTTCGCGATTGCAGCGACTGCCCGGAACTCGTTTTGCTAGAGGGCGGCAGCTTCATACGCGGCGCGGAACACGACGATCCGGCAGCCGACGAAAGCGAACTGCCCCGTCATGAAGTGACGATCGGATCGCCCTTCGCCATCGCCACCGGCCATGTAACGGTTCAGGACTATAAGCGTTTTACCGACGAAACCGGCCATGAAGCAGGCCCTGGCTGCTACACGCTGACGGACGATGGCTGGCGGATCGATATGGAGGCCGACTGGCGCGCACCCGGCTTTCCCCAAACGCTCCTCGATCCCGTCGTCTGCATTTCGTGGCACGATGCCACGGCCTATGCGGGGTGGATGTCGGCCCGAACAGGCAAGACCTATCGCCTTCCAAGCGAGGCCGAATGGGAATTCGCGGCGCGCGGCGGCTTCAGCGAGGAAAATTTCTGGGGGAATGACGGCACGCAGGTCTGCGCCTACGCCAACGTGAACGACATCACGGCGAAGAACAAGACGGCAAAGGCTGCAGAGAATTGCACGGACGGATTCCTCTACACGAGCCCGGTCAGGCATTTCCGCCCGAACCCATTCGGACTTTTCGATGCCATAGGCAATGCATGGGTGTGGCTCGCCGACTGCTGGCAAGATGACTACACCGCCACGCCGCGCGACGGCTCACCCCATCTCCCGGAAAACTGCCAGCACCGTGTGCTACGCGGCGGCTCGTGGACAGATACGCCCGGTCCCGTCCGCATCGGCGCCCGCGAAAACCGGCCCGCCAATGGGCGCTATTCGATAGCAGGCTTCCGCCTGGCCCGGGACGCCAAATAGGCAGGACTTGCCCGGCCGGACCGCCAAAGCCGGAAAATTCTGCCCTGCCGCGCGTCAATTAACCCCTGCAAGCCTTTGATTTTTCACCACTAATGGCGTGGCCGAGTGTTTGCAGATGCAATCACACTCACACGCCAAAATTGGGGCGCGTCATTGGACTGGGGGTCGCGGCTGGCACGCGATTGGAGGGATGGCTTATTTGAAACGCGCAATCG
>JAJLKS010000385.1:0-2340 GCA_033838765.1 Alphaproteobacteria bacterium | reverse complement strand
CCTGTTGCTTTCTCTCATGTTTTCCGCCTCCCCGGATTCTGCCTGTCTGACATAAGGTCAGTTTGGCGGGAAGGCAAGACCGTTCACGAGCGGCTCAGGGGCTGAATCCGGGCGGCGTTACCGGTGCTTCGCGGAGCAGGACGATCGAAAGGCGGCGGTTCGCGGCCATATAGGGGTCTTCCGGGAAAAGCGGCTCGGAATCCGCCTTGCCGACCACCTGATAGATGCGGTCATTGTTGAGGCCCGCATTTTCCAGAATTCGGCGTGCGGCATTGGCCCGATCGGAAGTCAGTTCCCAGTTCGAATAGCCGTCGCGGCCGGCGACGGGGTTGGCGTCCGTATGCCCCGACACGCTGACCCGGTTCGGCAGCTTGATGAGGATTTTCGCAACTTCGTCGATCAGCTTGCGCGTGCGCTCATAGGGTTCGGCGAGACCCGTGGGGAACATGGAGCGGCCGTCCTGGTCGACAATCTGCACGCGGAGGCCTTCCGGCGTCTCGTCGATGATGACATTGCGCGAGAGTTCCGCGAGGTCGGGGTTCTCGCGCATCGACTGACGGATGCTTTCGGCGGCGCTGCGGAAATTCTGTTCGTCGCGCGCGGACTTCTCTTTCATGAGCTTGTCCATCTGCGCGGCCTTGGCGGCTTCCTCGCGCTCCACTTCGGGGCTTCGCGGCTGGGCCGGTGTCGAGATCGTCATCACGACCTGCGGCTTTGTGCCGGGCATGCGCGAACCTTCCTGGTCGAAGGCCGTACCGCCCATGATGCCGCCTGCGCCGCTTGTGGACCGGCTGACATTGGACGGCGCGAAATAGTCCGCAAGACCCTGCTTCTGTTCGGGCGTTGTCATGCTGATAAGCCACATAAGCAGGAAGAACGCCATCATGGCGGTCACGAAGTCGGCATAGGCAATCTTCCAGGCCCCGCCATGATGGCCGTGGACGACCTTCTTGACCTTCTTGAGGATGATCGGCTGTTCGTTGGTCGCCATGTGAATCCGTTCCGCGGCCTAGCCGGCGGCCTGCAGCGAGGCTGTTGCCTGTTCGACTTCCGTGAAGGAGGGGCGGACGTCGGACATGAGCGCCTTGCGCGCAAATTCGATCGAAACCGCCGGTGCATAGCCCGCCATATGGGCGAGGAGGCCCGCTTTCATCGAAAGAAAGTATTTCGACTCGGATTCATAAGTGTTGCGAAGCGACTGCGCCATCGGGCCGAAAAAGCCATAGGCGACGAAAACGCCGAGGAATGTGCCGACAAGCGCGCCGCCGATCAGGCCGCCAAGCACTTCCGGCGGCTGGTCGATCGAACCCATGGTCTTGATGACGCCGAGCACGGCGGCGACGATGCCGAGTGCAGGTGTGCCGTCTGCAAGTGCCTGCATGGCGCTGACGATCTGCTCGCGCTCCTGATGGTGGGTTTCGAGTTCCTCATCCATCAGCGCTTCGAGTTCATGCGCGTTTTCCGTGCCGAGCGTGATCATACGCAGATAGTCGCACATGAATTCGACCGCGTGGTGGTCGGCGGTGAATTTCGGAAACTGAGCGAAAATTGCGCTTTCGGAAGGATTTTCAACATGCGCTTCGAGCGCAAGGTTGCCCTTGCTCTTGGCGAGCTTGAACAGCGTGTATTGCAGCCCGAGAAGCTCGAGGAAGGCGTCCTTGTCGTAGCGGGGGCCTTTGAGCAGGGCGCCGAAAATGCTGCCGACTGCCTTGAGCACGGTAGGCGGATTGGCGATGCAGAAGGCGCCCAGCGCCGCACCCAGAATGATGACCGCTTCGAAGGGCTGCCAGAGCACTTCCAGATGGCCGCCCATGGCGGCATAGCCGCCGAAGACGCTGACCAAAACCACAATGATGCCGACGATCAGCCGCATGGACCCAAGCACTTTCTTGCACGTTAACCAGCGGCCGCCCGCAATATGCAAGCCCGCCCCGCCTGAAGCGCCATTCTTGGGGCATGCCCCTTAACAGCGGGTTTAACCAAAATGGCGGAAGGCAGAAAGTTGAGGCGATTTGCAAGAATTTGCGCCGGTTTGCGCGGGTGAGTGTTGCGCGGGGTGCCGGGCGTGGCCTAAACCGGAGCCAGACGTTAACGAGAGATTGACGGTCCGATGCCAGTGAGGACTGTCGGCCGAGCGAGGAAACGATGGGTAGCGTTCAAAATCCTGCCGGCGGGCCCGGCGCAGATGCGGCACGCAGGTTCCGCAATGCACTTGGCTGGTTCACGACCGGCGTTGCCGTCGTTACGACATGCGCCGGCGGCAGCAAGCCTATCGGCATTACCATCAATTCGTTTTCGTCCGTGTCGCTCGACCCGCCGCTCGTGCTCGTGTCGATCGCC
>JAJLKS010000384.1:0-3786 GCA_033838765.1 Alphaproteobacteria bacterium | reverse complement strand
GGAGCGTCGTCTTGCCGGAACCGGAAGGGCCGAGCAGCGCCAGCAGTTCGCCGGGCTTCACCGTGAGCGAGACTTTCTCCAGCGCGGCGAAATTGCCGTAGGACTTGCCAAGTTCCTCAATGTCGATCCGGACCGGCGCATGCCGGCGTGCTTCATTCTGTTGCATGGTGGCCGCTCCGCTAATGCCTGCCGCCGGTCGCTGCAAGCTCACCACTGTAGCGCCATTCGAGGACGGATTTGAGAACGAGGGTGACGAGGGCGAGGAACGCCAGGAGAGAGGCAACCGCAAAGGCGGCAACGAAATTGTATTCATTGTAGAGTATCTCCACATGAAGCGGCATGGTGTTTGTCTTGCCGCGGATATGACCGGATACGACCGAGACGGCGCCGAACTCGCCCATGGCGCGCGCATTGCAAAGCAACACGCCATAGAGCAGCGCCCATTTGATGTTGGGCAGCGTCACACGGAAAAAGGTTTGAAGACCGCTCGCGCCGAGAGAGAGGGCCGCTTCCTCATCGCCCTTGCCTTGTTGCTCCATCAGCGGGATGAGCTGGCGCGCGACGAAGGGGAAGGTGACGAAAATGGTGGCGAGCACGATGCCGGGCACGGCGAAGACGATCTGGTAGCCATTCGCGATCAGCCAGGGTCCGATGAAGCCGTAGGAACCGAAGAGCAGGATATAGACGAGGCCGGAAATCACCGGCGAGACGGAAAAGGGCAGATCGATCAGCGTGATCAGGAACGACTTGCCGTTGAACTCGAATTTCGCGATGGCCCATGAGGCGACAAGGCCGAAGGCGAGATTGGCGGGAACCGAAAGCGCGGCCACGAAAAGCGTGAGCCGGATTGCGGAAAGCGCGTCGGGCTCGACCAATGCGGCGAAGAAGGGTTCCGCGCCGCGGCGGAAGGCCTCGAAAAAGACGGCGGCGAGCGGCAGTAAGATCATCGCCGCAATGAAGGCAAGACCAAGCGCGATCAGCGCGAACTTCACAAGCGGCGCTTCCGTCACAGGGGTGCGGAAGAGAGGGCGAGCTTTCAGTGAAACATCGTGTGACATGAAAATCTCCTCAAGCCTGAATGCCGGTGCGGCGGCGGTTCCATGCCTGCAGCAGATTGATGAGAAGCAGCAGTGCAAACGAGATCACCAGCATGATCGCCGCGATGGCCGTTGCTCCGGCATAGTTGAACTCTTCCAGCCGGATCACGATGAGGAGCGGTGCGATTTCCGAGACGTAAGGGATGTTGCCCGCGATGAAGATGACCGAGCCGTATTCGCCGACGCCGCGCGCGAAGGCGAGCGCGAAGCCGGTGAGCAGCGAGGGCAGGACGGCGGGCAAGATCACCTTCACGACGGTCTGCAGCCGCGTCGCGCCGAGCGTGGCGGAGGCTTCTTCCAGTTCCCTGTCGAAATCGGCGAGCACGGGCTGCACCGAGCGCACGACAAATGGCAGGCCGATGAAGATGAGCGCAACGACGATACCAAGCGGCGTGTAGGCAACCTTGATACCGAGCGGTACGAGCCAGCTGCCGAGCCATCCATTCGGCGCATAAAGCGCGGTGAAGGCAAGGCCCGCAACTGCGGTCGGCAGGGCGAAAGGCAGGTCGATCGCCGCATCGAAAAGGCGTTTGCCCGGAAAGTCGTAGCGAACCAGCACCCAGGCCGCGAGAAAACCGAAGACGACATTCACGCCGGCAGCGATGAGTGCGGTACCGAAGGAGAGTTTCAGCGCGGCGACGGTGCGCGGGTCGAGTGCCAGCCGCCAGAAATCCTCCCAGCCAAGCCCCGCCGACTTGATGAACACACCTGCGAGCGGAATGAGGATGACGAGGCTCAGCCAGGCGAGGGTGAAGCCCATCGTAATCCCCCAGCCCGGAAGGACGGAAGGCGCGGGGCGCGGAAGGAAACTCGAAAGTGTTGATGTTGACATGATCCAGTCTCCTTCCGCGCAGAGCGTTACCAGTTCACGCCGATGCGTGTGACGACGGCGCTGCCCTTGGTCGTGATGCCCGCACGCTCCGCATCGAAGCTCACATAGTTCACGCCGACGCGAAGGTATTCGTTGATGTACCAGTTGACCGCACCCGCATAATTGTCCTGCGAGCCGCCGAGAAGGGCGCCATCGTTGAGATCGACGGTGCTGGCACGTGCCGCGACTTCCCATGCGCCCGCGCCACCCGTCTTGAGGGAGAACGGGTTTGCCGGCTTCACGCGCGAGAAGAGGCCGTTCTTGTAGTTGCGGCTCTCGCCGGTGATGACGTAGCCAAGTTGCACATAGCCGCCGTCGAAATCGAGGCTCGGGAGGCCAGCTGTCTGATCGACGGATGCGGTGAGATATTCGGCCTGCGCGTGGAACGGACCCCACACACCGCCAAGCTCGGCGCCGTAGGATGTGTACGTGTCGGCGGCGAGATTGCCGGTGTCGACGAAGCGGGTTCCATCGACGGCGGAGACTTCGGGGCCGGAGCGGAAACGAACCGCCGTACCGCCGAAACCATTCTGGCCGCCTGCATCGCGCCAGTAGCCTGAGGCACCGAGATGCAGCACCTTGCCCTTTTCCTGGACAGGCGCCCAGGTGGCGCGGCCATGCACGCCCCAGCCTTCGTCGTTCGCTACGCCCGCCGGATTGCTGCTGGCGGCGAAGTTCGAGCCGAAGATGCCGGTCGTCAGCGTATAGTTTTCTCCGGTATAGCCGGCCGAAACACCGGCCTTGAAGTCGCCGCCTGCGGTGAGGCGATGATTGAAGGCCTCGACGGCCAGCGGGCGCTCGGTGAAGACGAGGTCTGTCGAGCTCGTCAGCTGTTCGAGCGAATTCGGTGTCTTGTGCTGGCCGACCGTGATGCGCGTGTTCTCGATGCCGGTGAACGCGATATAGGCGTCCTTCACATCGACTTCGTTGCTTGCATTGTCGTTGCGGCTTGCCTTGCCGAAATCGGCCTCGAGGCGATAGAGCCAGTCATTGTAGATCTTGCCGTCGACACCGATGCGCGCACGGCGGAGTTCCGTGCCGTTATTGAGATCGACAGGGTTGTTGCCACCGGACTTGTCGTAGAAGGCGGCGTCGGCCTCAATGCGGCCGCGCACCTTGAAGGCCCAGCTGCCATCGGCGGCCTCGAAGGCCGGACCGCCCTTGAACATGACCGGGGATTCCGCTGCGGGCTTCGTCGCGGTGGCGGCCTGATCCGCCTTCACTGCATCCAGTTCACGCTGAAGTTCGATGATCGTCGCCTCGAGCTTCTGGACGCGTGTCTCGACCGGCTGGCCCGCGAGGGCCGGCCCCGTGAGCACGGCGCCGATAAGCGCCGTGCTCAGGAAAAGGGCGGACTTGAAAGTTTTTTGCGATGTGAGTTTCTCGGTATTCATTTGGGTTGCCCCCGAAATTTGCAGGTGATGAAAAATCTGCGTGGTGGAAAAGGCTGACTTATCGGCCAGGGGTGTAAATCTGGTCGAACACGCCGCCGTCGCCGAAATGCTCGGGCTGCGCCTTCACCCAGCCGCCGAACTTCTCGTCGATGGTGAAGAGCTTGACGCTCACGAAGCGCCCGGCGTCTTCCTTCGCGGCGTGCTCGGGATGGCGGGGGCGGTAGTAATGCTTGGCAGCAAGGCGCTGGCCTTCGGGTGAGTAGAGGTATTCGAGATAGGCTTCCGCGACCTTGCGCGTGCCCTTGCGGTCGACATTCGCATCGACCACCGTCACGGGCGGCTCGGCGAGAATGGAGATCGAGGGAACGACGATCTCGAACTGGCCGGGAAATTCCTTCTGGGCGAGGAAGGCTTCGTTCTCCCA
>JAJLKS010000383.1:0-3295 GCA_033838765.1 Alphaproteobacteria bacterium | reverse complement strand
CTCGACCAGCAGCAGCTCGCCCTTGTTGATCACGCCCACCCGGTCGGCCATCGCCTCGGCCTCCTCGATGTAATGCGTGGTGAGGATGATGGTGACGCAGGATTCCTTGAGACGGCGGATCACCTCCCACATGCTCTGGCGCAACTCCACGTCGACGCCCGCGGTGGGCTCGTCGAGGAACAGCACCCGCGGCTCGTGCGCCAGCGCCTTGGCGATCAGCACCCGGCGCTTCATGCCCCCCGAAAGCTCCATCACGCGGTTGTCGCGCTTCTCCCACAGCGAGAGATCGCGCAACACTTTCTCGATATGCGCATCGTCGCGCGGCTTTCCGAAGAGGCCGCGGCTGAACTTCACGGTTGCGATCACGCTTTCGAAGGATTCGACGGTGAGCTCCTGCGGCACGAGGCCGATCAGCGAACGCGCGGCGCGGAAATCGCCGATGATGTCATGGCCCGATACGCGGACGGTGCCCGCGCTCGGATTGACGATACCGCAGACAACGCTGATCAGCGTCGTCTTGCCCGCGCCGTTCGGCCCGAGCAGCGCGAAGATTTCGCCGGAGCGGATGTCGAGATCGACGCCTTTCAGCGCCTGAAAACCGTCGGGATAGGTCTTGGCGAGGCCGCGAACCTCGATAGCGGGAAGGGATGCATGCATCGGAATTATGGGTCCGGCGGATAAGCGGAAATGCAGGTCACGCCCATATGGGGGCATTTGGTTTGAATTAAACCCTTTTGACGGGGTGGGAAACGATTCTTTTCGGACGAGGGGACGAGGCTTGGTGCCGAATATTAACATTACCGGCAACAAATCGCCGCCCGCAGCGCTTCAATTGCGGCTTTGCGTTGCGGCCTTCGCGTCCTCTCCGTAACAATGGCCCCGATAAACGGGAGCGGCAAAGCCCGTTCAGGGGCGGGAATATGAAATCGCGCATAATGATTTACGGCGTCGACTGTTTCATGGGCGCGCTCGCCTCGCGCGCGGCCATGCGGCGCGGTATTTCCCATGTCGCTGCCGGGCGGAACATTGCGGGCGTCGCGCAGCATGCTGCGGCAGTGGCGAAGGAAGCGGATAACGCGCTTGCCGAGCCTCGCACCTTCACATTGGGCGACAAGGCGCGCATCGCGGCGCAGCTTGACGATGTCGGCGTCGTCGTGAATTGCGGGCCGCTCGAAGGCGGCGACCTCCTGTCGCTGATCGATGCCTGCCTTGCGACCGGCACCCACTATATCGACATGACGAGCGACCGCACGCAGATCGCAGCCATTGCCGCCCATGACGAAGTGGCAAAGCGCGCCAATGTCATGGTGATGGCGGGCGCGGGCTTCGACTATGCGGCGATCGACACGGTAGCCGAGCGGCTTGCGCAGATCCTGCGCGGCGCGCGCGCCGTCACCGTCGCCGTGAAGCGCGGCGCGCCCACGCTTCCCGAGGCGCGGCGTCTCGTTGCTGCGCTCACGGCGGAAGGCGAAACGCTGAGGAACGGTCAATTCGTTCCGGCCCGCGCCGGCGAGCGCAGCATCGACGTCGATTTCGGCAGCGGTCCGGAAAAGGCGCATCTCGCCCCCTGGCGCGGCGAGGCGGCAGGCATGCGCCATCGCGGCACCTATTCCACGCTGGAGAGTTACGAGGTTCTGCCCGAGCGCGCTGCCCGCGTCCTCGCCAAGGGCCGCATCGCCATGCGGCTGTTCCGGCGCGGCTGGGGCGTCCGGCGCCTCGAGCGCAAATTGTCGAAAGGCCGCCTCTCGCCGACATTGGCCGAGTTGAAAAATGGCCGTGACGTCGTCTGGGGCGAGGCGCGAACGCCGGAGGGCATTCGCATCTGCGCCCGGCTCGAAACGCCTGATGCCCACATTTATTCGGCTGAGGCGGCGGTGCTGCTCGCGCGCCGCGCAGTGCAGGCGGCTGCGAAGCCCGGCTTCCAGCTGCCCTTCGCCATCGCAGGCGCAGCGCTGATCGAGGAAATTCCAGGCACGCATTGGCGCGAGATCGCCGACCCCGCAGATCCGGTCAAGCCGGAGCCGGTGCCGCTCGCCCTTGCCGAAAAGGTCAGAGAAAGCGCTTAGCCTTCCTTGCCCTTCGTCCAGCGTTCCCAGAGCGCATCGGCGCATTCGCGCCCGCTCATCTGGCTCGTCACCAGCCGCATCGAGCTTTCCATGCTGGAGGGCACATCGTTCGGGTCGTTGCCGACCAGTTCGGCCAGCGGTCCATAGGCCTCGTGCGCCATGTCCTTGGCGAGCATCCGGCAGGGGTCGACCTCGCCGTAATAGACGGCCGGCGCGGCAATGACCGCGATCAGGGCAAGGACGATCAATCTGAGAATGAGGCGCATGAAGGCTCCTGTCTGATTATCGGGGGCCGGTGCCGCGGCCGCTCGTGTCGGGCATGCCCATCGAGCCGCCGCCCTCGCGGATGCGGCATGCCGAATAGCCGGCCCGCCAGCCCGCATTATAGGCCTTGTCGGCCTTCCAGGCCTCTTCGTTCCGGGTAACGGTCGACGGATCGCCCGGCACCTGAGAGGTCGCCGTCCAGCAGCCATCGGAATAGCCGGCCTTGTGGTTGGGCTCATCGGCATATTCGCTCTCGCCAAGGGCGCATCCTGAGGCGAGTGCGGCCAGGCAGAGGGCCGCGAACAGGCGGAAATGGCGCGGCATGAATTCAGGTCTCCGTCGCAAGGCTGTTCCCGCGAGGATAGGGCCACCGCACGTCATCCGCAAAGGGAACCTCCATCCGCCTCATGCTTTACGGGACGTTAAGACCGGGATGGTGTGATAGCCCGTCCGGCAAGCGGCCGGAATGAACGGGATTCCGTGCAATGGCGCTTGAAAGTTACAGCATGGTGGCCAGGTCTGAGGATGGACATCGAGCAAGGGAAGCGGCGTTGCGCCGGCTGACCGATGTTGCGCTGCTGCCCGCCTCGCTCACATCGCCGCAGGAACGCAGCATCCTCGACAGCGTGCTTGCCTATGCGGCAACGCGGCTCGACGATACTGCGCGGCAGCGGCTCGCCGAGCGCCTGGCACCTCAGGTCGAAGGCCCGCGCGAACTTGCACTTGCCCTTGCGCTCGACAGCAAGGAAATCGCCCGGCCGATCCTCACCGAAGGCTTGCTGCTGAAGGATGGCGACCTTGTGCATATCGCGCGCGAGGGCAGGGACGAGCATCGCGCCCTTCTCGCCGCGCGCCGCGACCTGCCGAGCGCCGTCGCCGATGTGCTGATCGAACTCGGCGATACTGCGCTCATCGTTACGCTGCTCGAAAACCGCACGGCACAGCTTTCCCATCGCGCTGTGGAA
>JAJLKS010000382.1:0-3709 GCA_033838765.1 Alphaproteobacteria bacterium | reverse complement strand
TTCTTCTCGCGTCAGACCGGCGGTCAGACGATCTCTGCTGCGGTGCGGATGATCTTTCCGACCACGCCATATTCCTTAGCCTCTTCGGCGCTCATCCAGTAGTCGCGGTTCGTGTCCTTGACGATCCGCTCCAGCGGCTGGCCGGTCGCTTCGGCAAAAATCTTGTTGAGGCGCTCGCGCATGCGCAGCACTTCGCGCGCCTGAATGTCGATTTCCGTGGTCGAGCCGCGCACGCCGCCGCGCGGTTCATGAAGCAGGAAACGTGTATTGGGCAGCGTGTAACGGTCTTCCAGATTGGCGGCGACATAGATGAGCGCACCGGCACTTGCGACCCAGCCCGTGCCGAGCACGCGGACACGCGGTTTGATGAACTTGATCATGTCGTGGATCATGTCGCCCGACTCGACATGGCCACCCGGCGAGGAAACGATGACCGTGATCGGATCGTCACTCTCGCCCGCCATTGCGAGCAGCCGCTCGCAGACCTGGCGCGCGAGGCGGTCGTTCACTTCGCCGGTGACTAGCACGGTGCGCGACTTGAAAAGGCCCTGCTCCACCAGCGGCGTGAATGCGGCCTTCGCGGCATCGATATCCGGCGTTTCGTTGTCGTTTCTCATTCCACATTTCCTTCGATTGCAGAGGCGATTGCAGCAGCGGTTGCGGGTGCGGCCCCTTTGATGGCGCCGCGATCGACATGCAGGTTCTGCGCACGCGACCCCAGAGAGGCAAAGAGCGACGGGTCCGTGCCCGTCATGAAGGCCTGAAGATCGAGGCCCGTTATTTCATCGAACAGTGCGGCGCGGCGTTCGGCGTCGAGATGGGCGGCGACCTCGTCGAGCAGCAGGATGGGCGGCCGGCCCATGGCAGCCATGAGACGCGCATTCGCCAGCACGATGCCGATGAGGAGCGCCTTCTGCTCGCCGGTCGAACATTGGCGCGCCTCACGGTCCTTGCCCATGTGACGGACGAGAAGATCGCTGCGATGCGGCCCGTCAAGCGCACGGCCTGCGCCTGCATCGCGCGCGCGCATGTCCTTCAGGAGCTTGCGGAACCGGTCTTCGACATCGACAGCCGGTTCGGCTTCGAGCGCGGCTTCGAGCATGCCTTCGATGGCGACGTCCGCGCGGGGAAAGGCGCCTTCGCTTGCTGCAGCAAGCGCGCCGCGCAGGCGCGCCAGCATTTCGCGGCGGGCAGCGGCGATCGCCACGCCATGTCCGGCCATCTGCTCCTCAAGGCCCGAAAGCCAGGCATCGTCGAAAACCTGATCGGCGAGGAGCTTGTTGCGCTCGCGCAGCGCCCGGTCATAGGCATTTGCGCGCGCGCCATGTGCGGGATCGAAGCCCATGACAAGACGGTCGAGAAACCGGCGGCGCTCGCTCGCGCCTTCGACAAAGAGCCGGTCCATCGCCGGTGTGAGCCAGACGAGGGAGACGAGTTCGGCGAGCGCGGAAGGTCCGGCCTGCTCGCCGCAGACGCGCACCGCGCGGCTGCGCGAACCCATGTCCATACCCGCCTCAAGCCCGGTGCCGATGCGCACAGGGCCAACATCCGTCTCGAGCGTTGCCGCGACAGCCCAGCCGCCTGCGCCGCCATCGCGCGCGAGCTCCGCATAGGCCGCGCCGCGCAAGCCGCGGCCAGGCGAAAGCAGCGAAACGGCTTCGAGAAGATTGGTCTTGCCCGCGCCGTTCTCGCCCGTCAGTGCGACAGGGCGGCCATCGAGATGGAGTTCGGCGCGCGAATAGGAGCGGAAATCGGTGAGGACGAGACGGCTGAGCCTGAGGCCTGGCGCGGCAATGCCCGCACCGGACAAGTCCGGCGCTGAAGCCGGCCGGCCCATGGCGCGCAATTCACCCGTGTAAGGCACTCCCAATCCTCAAGCCTTCCGCCTGTTGCCCGCTCAGACCCGCATCGGCATGAGCACGTAGACGGCGAGGCCGTCCTCGCTGTCGCGCACCAATGTGGGAGAGCCTGAATCGGCAAAGGCAAAACTCGCCTCGGCGCCATCGAGCTGACCCGTGATGTCGAGCAGGTAGCGGGCATTGAAACCGATTTCGAGGGGCGCGCTCGAATAGGAAACGGAGAGTTCTTCCGTGGCGCTGCCGGAATCCGGATTGGTGACCGAAAGCGTCAGCTTGCCTTCCTCGATATTGAGCTTCACCGCCCGCGACTTCTCCGTCGAAATGGTGGAGACGCGATCGACAGCCTCGGCGAAGCGCTTGCCATCGACTTCCATCAGCTTGTCGTTGCCCGAAGGAATGACGCGACCGTAATCGGGGAAGGTGCCATCGATGAGCTTCGAGGTCAGCACGATGCCGTCGAACTCGAAACGGATCTTGGTTTCGGAGACGCCGACCGAAAGCGCGCCGCTGCCGCCTTCGAGCAGTTTCTGCAATTCGAGCACTGTCTTGCGCGGCACGATGACGCCCGGCATGCCCGAGGCGCCTTCGGGCAGATCGTGATCGACCTGGGCGAGACGATGGCCGTCGGTCGCGACGGCGCGCAGCGCCTTCTGCTTGCCGCCTTCGACGGCGTGGAAATAGATGCCATTCAGATAGTAGCGCGTCTCCTCGGTGGAGATCGCAAAGCGGGTCTTGTCGATCAGGCGGCGCATGGCTTCGGCGGGAAGCTCGAAGCGGTGCGGCAGCGACCCTGCGGCCATGGCCGGAAAATCTTCCTGCGGCAGAGACTGCAGCGCGAAGCGCGAGCGGCCGGCGGTGAGCTGCAGGCGGCCCTCATCGGCACCGGTCGACAGTTCGACCTGCGCGCCATCCGGCAGCTTGCGCACGATGTCGTAAAGCGTGTGCGCGGAAGCCGTGGTCGCGCCGGGCTGGGCCACATCGGCGTCGATCGCCTCCACGATCTCGATGTCGAGATCGGTGGCGGTGAGGCTCAGCTGGCCGTTCTCGGCCTTGATGAGCACATTCGACAGGATCGGTATGGTGTTGCGGCGTTCAACGACCGACTGCACATGGTTGAGAGACTTGAGCAGCGCGCCCCGTTCGATCGTGATCTTCATGGTCTCTCTTTCAGTCCCCCATCCGGGCTTGCTTGATCTATCCCGCGGCGCAGGCCCCAAATGCCTGCCGCCGGCGATTTCGGCCGGACTGCCCTGACCCTTGTCCAAGAGTGTCGGAGGGGATCGCGCGGCCCGGACCGGGAGCGCCAATTCCTCGAAACCACCGCGAACAGGGGGTCGGACGGCCACCCGGACGAAGCCCCGGACAGATAGCCGGACGCCTCTGCCGGACAGGCTCCGGCGATTGCCGGAATGCCGCAGAAATTCGCAAGAATGAGTATAGCAGATCGGCCGCGTCATGCACGTTTTTCGGCGCCTCGCCGGGCCGGGCGAAGCGCCGTCAGGCTGGAATTAACCACCTGATTCGAAAGGGCTTTTTACAAGCCTTTCCGGCAGGGCCGCTCAGCCCGCGCCGTGACCGCCCTCAAGCATCCGGCGCAGCAGATCGACATCTTCCTCGATGCCGGAATCGACCTGGCAAAGCTCGTCGATCTTGCGCACCGCATGGATGACCGTGGTGTGGTCGCGGCCGCCGAATTTGCGGCCGATCTCGGGCAGCGAGCGGGTGGTGAGCTGCTTTGACAGGTACATGGCGACCTGCCGGGGGCGGGCGACCGCCCGGGCCCGGCGCGCGGACAGCATGTCGGCGAGGCGGACGTTGTAATATTCGGCGACGCGGCGCTGGATTTCCTC
>JAJLKS010000381.1:0-2079 GCA_033838765.1 Alphaproteobacteria bacterium | reverse complement strand
AAGAAGCTGAAAGTGGTCGGCCGCGCCGGCATCGGCGTCGACAATGTCGATCTTCCGGCCGCGACCGCTGCCGGCGTCATCGTCATGAACACGCCATTCGGCAATTCTATCACCACTGCCGAGCACGCGATTTCCATGATGCTTTCGCTTGCCCGCGATATTCCGCAGGCCAATGCCTCTACCCATGCGGGCAAGTGGGAAAAATCGAAATTCATGGGCGTCGAAGTCACGGCCAAGACGCTCGGCGTCATCGGCTGCGGCAATATCGGCTCCATCGTTGCCGATCGCGGCCTTGGCCTGCGCATGAAGGTCATCGCCTTCGATCCGTTCCTGACGCCGGAGCGCGCGCAGGATATCGGCGTCGAGAAAGTCGATCTCGATGAGCTTCTGAAGCGCGCCGACTTCATAACGCTGCATACGCCGCTCACCGACAAGACCCGCAACATCCTGAACGCGGAAAATCTGGCCAAATGCAAGAAGGGTGTGCGGATCATCAACTGCGCGCGTGGCGGATTGATCGTGGAGGCAGACCTCAAAGCTGCCATCGAAAGCGGTCATGTTGCGGGCGCTGCGCTCGACGTGTTCGAAGAAGAGCCCGCAAAGACAAACCTGCTTTTCGGTATGGATCAGGTCATCTGCACGCCGCATCTCGGCGCTTCCACCAATGAAGCGCAGGAGAACGTCGCGCTGCAGGTTGCCGAGCAGATGTCCGACTATCTCCTCACAGGTGCGATCACCAATTCGGTCAACGTGCCGTCCGTTTCCGCTGAAGAGGCGCCGAAGCTTACGCCCTTCCTCACACTGGCGCAGCAGCTCGGCTCCTTCGCGGGGCAACTCACGGAGACGGGAATTTCGGCCGTCACCATCGAATATGCGGGCGATGTGGCCGAGATGAACACGCGCGTGCTCACCAATGCTGCGCTTACCGGCCTTCTCAAGCCGCAGCTCGAGGACGTGAACATGGTCTCGGCTCCCGTCATCGCCAAGGAGCGCGATATCAAGGTCACGGAAGTCCGGCTCGAGCAGCAGGGCGCCTATGAAACCTATATCCGCCTCATCGTGAAGACCGAGCGGCAGGAGCGGGCCGTTGCAGGCACCGTTTTCTCCGGCGGCCTGCCTCGCATCATCCAGGTGAAGGGTGTGAACATGGAAGCCACGCTTGGCCGCCACATGCTCTATGTCACCAATATCGACAAGCCGGGCTTTATCGGCGCTCTTGGATCGTTGCTTGGCAAGGCGGATATCAATATCGCCAATTTCAATCTTGGCCGCGAAAAGGCCGGTGGCGACGCGATCTGCCTTATCGAGGTCGATGGCGATGTGCCGGCGCCTATTCTCGCCGAAATTCAGGCCCTGCCGCATGTCGTGCAGGTGAAGGCGCTGAGCTTCTGAGGTTTTCTGCCGCGAAATCCGGATTGGCGGGCCTCGTGCCCGCCATATTCATTTTGGACCTGCTAATCCTTTCTTAACCATCCGGGCGGGAGACTTGTCCCCGGGTGTATGAGTATTGCCGGGGGGCAAGATGGATTATCACGGGCATGGTTTCCGCGACCCGAGGCTTGCGTATCTCTTCGACTACTGGTGTTCGAAGAAAGGCGAGCGTATTGCCGCATCTCGCACCGATTTACTGCCTTCGGAAATAAAGCCCTTCCTGCCGATCATGAATCTGATCGACGTGCAGCAAGACCCGATCCGCTTCCGCCACAGGCTCGTTGGAACGGAGATCGTCGACCGGCTCGGCCGTGACGTGACCGGCGCGCTCGTTTCACCGGAACTTTACGGACCGGCGTTTGAGCGCGTGTTCGATGGACTCAAGGCGGTGGCGGAAGAGGTGAGGCCCTATCGGCGTCTTGCGCGCCTTTCCTGGTACGACCGCAGCTGGCTTTCGGTCGAGTCCCTCGAGCTGCCGCTGATCGACAGCGGTGGTCAGGTCAATATGATCCTGCGCGCGGCCAGTCATTTCAGCGAAGCGCAATCCGCAGTCAGGGATTGTCAGGTCTGGCCGCTTGTGGCTTGATCCCGCTTCTAGTCGGGCTTGCCGCAGTCCGGTATCTGAAGGCCTTCTGGCAGGATCGTCGT
>JAJLKS010000380.1:0-14278 GCA_033838765.1 Alphaproteobacteria bacterium | reverse complement strand
GGCTCTCGCCCTTGATGGCGAAAACGGGGATGCCGCGCGCGGCAATCGCGGCCGCCGCGTGGTCCTGCGTCGAATAAATATTGCACGAGGCCCAGCGGATATCGGCGCCAAGCTCCGCCAGTGTTTCGATCAGAACGGCGGTCTGGATCGTCATATGAAGCGAGCCCGCGATCCGCGCACCCTTGAGCGGCTTCTTCGGACCGAACTCTTCGCGCGTCGCCATAAGGCCCGGCATTTCGGTTTCCGCGATGTCGATTTCCTTGCGGCCCCAATCGGCGAGATTGATGTCCTTGATCGCGTAATCGTGAGTGTCTGCTTTTGCGGCCTGGCTCATGGGGCTGTCGCGCTCCTCTCATACATTCGGAATGGAAATCGGCCACCCGCAATCGGGGCGGCAGCCGGCGCGCAACAATGTGTTGCGCCAGCCGGCGCTGGCGTCGTGTGGGCCTTATAACAAGCAGAGCCAGGAGCGGCAAGGGCGATATAAAGAAATGTTTATATGTTTTTGCGACGAGCCAATCGGAAAGGCGCACAAGATCGCCTGGCAGAAACGGCTGTTTTCTGCCGCAAGCGGGGTATTCCTGTCAGGGAAGGTCAGTCGCGCTCGCCGAAGCCGTCGGCGACAAGAGCGGCAAGCGCTTCAAGCGCGGCTTCAGCCTCGGCTCCTTCGGTTTCGATGCGGATGCAGCAGCCCGGCGCGGCGGCGAGCATCATCAGGCCCATGATGGACGTGCCCGGCACCGTCTGCCCGTCGCGGGAGACGCGGATATCGGCATCGAATTTTTCGGCGGTCTGCACGAATTTGGCGGATGCGCGCGCATGAAGACCGCGCGTGTTCACGATCTCGACATCGCGCACGAAGACGGGTGTGGTGCCAGCGGCCGACAAGGGTCTCAAGCTCCGTCGCCCGCCAGCACGCGGCTTGCAATCGAAATATACTTGCGGCCGGATTCCTGCGCCTGATCGACGGCATCGCCAAGCGAGACACTGTCGCGGACCGATGCAAGCTTGATGAGCATGGGAAGGTTCACGCCGGCGATCACCTCGACCTTGGCCTTGTCCATGACGGAGATCGCAAGGTTCGAGGGCGTGCCTCCGAACATGTCGGTCAGCAGGATAACCCCGTCGCCATGATCGGCCGCGGCAACCGCCTTCAGAATGTCCTTCCGGCGCTGCTCCATGTCGTCGTCCGGCCCGATGCATATCGCCGCGACCTGTGCCTGCGGCCCGACGACATGTTCCATCGCCGCGACGAACTGGCTGGCCAGCTGACCATGCGTTACGAGTACCAAACCGATCATCCAACGACCTCAATGCCGCAATTTTCTGCAGTCCGGCGGTACTCCCGTCCGCCAGCCGCCCGCGCCCCCGCGAAGGGGCGTATCGTGACCCCAATCGCGCGCATAAAACAAGTGTTGCGATGCAACAATCGGCAGTTCAGGCAGGCAATCGCCCAAAATGAATGCAATCGCGGGGTACCGGTCAGCCCTGACGGCCAAAACGGCCATCTTCCTTTGGAAAGCCTGCATCCGGCAGCGTTTCGAGGGCGAGGCGAAGCTTGGCTGTGGCTGTGCCATCGAAGGCATGGAGCGAGATCACAGGCAGGCTTATGCCGAGGATGGTTTCGTAACGCGGCTCGGCGATGCGGGGCACGGATACGCGGGCGACAAGATCGGCGATGAGAGCCAGCGGCGTCTCGCCGGCCGAGGGAAGTGCAACAAGTCCGAGGCCGCGCAGTTCGACAAGTCCGGCCAGCGCCGCCGGCGCGCTTGCCAAGAGGACGGCGCCCGCTTCGCGAATGGCGACCTGATCGTCGGCGACGAGCCGGGTTTCGCCGCCTGGATCCTCACGGACAAGACGGAAGGCGAGATCCGACTTCCCCGCGCCTGACGGCCCGCGCAACAGCAAGGCCCGCGCGCCGAGCGCAACACATGTCCCATGAATATAAAGCGGCGCGGCGCTCATCGGGCTTCCGTATCCGCCAGCGGCAGCTCCACCGTGAAGCGGGCGCCCGCAACGCGGCCGTCAAGCCCCATGCGGTTTCCTGCCTCGATGGTGCCGCCATGTGCCTCGACGATCTGGCGCGAGATGGCAAGACCAAGGCCCGAATGCTCGCCGAAACTGTCGGGCCGGTCTGTATGGAAGCGATCGAAGATGCGCTCGAAATTTTCGGGTGCGATACCGGGGCCTTCATCTTCAACGCGTATGACGATCGTGCCGCGGCCGCGCGAAGCGATGACATGGACGGTGCCACCCTTCGGGCTGAAGGAAAGCGCATTGTCGATGAGGTTGCGGACGACCTGGCCGAGGCGCGTGTCGAATCCCTTCACGACCATACGCTCGCGTCCCGGCGCGCCTGCATCGATTTCGAGTTTCACGCGCGCCGTGCCGGTAACGCCGGTCTCGTTGAAGAGATCGCAGACGGTTTCGAGAAGCGTCGCGACATTCACATCCTCGCGCTCGGCGCGCGACAATTCGGCATCGAGGCGAGAGGCGTTCGAGATGTCGCTGATGAGGCGGTCGATGCGGCGCACATCGTCCTGAATGATCTGCATGAGCCGCGCCTTCTGCGCATCGTCCTTCGCGAGGCTGAAGGTCTCGATGGCACTGCGCAGCGATGTCAGCGGATTTTTCAGTTCATGGGCGACATCGGCAGCGAAGCTCTCGATCGCGTCGATACGGTTGTAGAGTGCGTGCGTCATATCGCGGAAGGCACCCGACAGGTCTCCGATCTCGTCACGCCGCTCGGTGAAATCGGGAAGCTCGGCGCGTGCGTTCTTGCCGCGGCGCACGGTTTCCGCCGCCTGGGCGAGGCGGCGGACGGGCTCGGCAATGGTGCCTGCCAGCAATACCGAGAGGAGAATGTTGACGCTGAGGGCGACGAGAAACACCTGCAGGATCGCAACGCGTTCGGCGCGGACGATACGGTCGATATCGCCGCCACGCGTGGACAGCATCAGGGCGCCCAGCACAGCGCGATAACGCTGAATCGGCACGGCGACCGAGATGATGAGCTCGCCACGTTCGTTCACCCGCTCCATGCTCCAGGCTTCGCCCCGGAGCGCGCGGCCCACTTCCTCATACATCAAGCCATTCTGGCTGCCTGCCTCGCGAAAGCGCTCGAGGTTGCGGCCGGGCAGAAGCGTGAGCGCCCATTGCGAGAGACGCGCGAAGAAGCCCCATTCCTCCGCGCCTTCGGGCGGCGGCAGCTCGAAGGCGACCACCTGCCCCGACGCCGTGAGCTGGCGCGAGTCGAGCACGAGCATGCCTTCCTTGCCATAAAGGCGGGCGCGGGTGCGCGTCGGCAGCACGAGGCGGCGCAGGATGGGCGCTGCGGTTGCAGGGTTGATCGGGGTGGCGGCATCGAAGCCCGCACCGGGGTCGGTGCCGGGGGGCGGTGCGAGAATGGCGCCTGCGGCAAGCGGATCGATCAGCGGCGCATCGGGCGATGTGGTGGCACCTTCCTCGATCGCGCCCGCGATGATTTCGGCCTGGGTGAGCAGGCTCTGGCGGCGCGCATCGATCAGGCCTTCACGAAACTGGTTGAGATAGAGGATGCCGGACAGCAGAACGAAGAGCGCTGCAACATTGAAGGCAACGATGCGGCGGGTCAGGCTCGAAAAGCGGCCGCGCGCGAGAAAACTGCGAAAGGCGGCAAGTGCCCGCGTGCCGGCGGCGGACAAGCGGGAGGCCGCGCCCGGCGGCGGTGAAGCGCGGCTTCGCAACGCGGCCTTCGCTTCCGCCTCCTCGCGCGCTTCCTCATCCGTCAGGCTTGCCATTCACATGTCACTTGGCAAATTTTACCGGGGCGGACCTGCCCGCCTCAGGCCTCCCGATATCGATAGCCCACGCCATATAGCGTTTCGATCGCGTCGAACTCATCGTCCACTTCCTTGAATTTCTTGCGCAGGCGCTTGATGTGGCTGTCGATGGTCCGGTCGTCGACATAGACCTGATCGTCATAGGCGGCATCCATCAGCGAGTCGCGGCTCTTCACATAGCCCGGCCGCTGCGCCAGTGCCTGCAGAATCAGGAATTCGGTGACGGTGAGCACGACCTGCTTGCCATCCCAGGTGCAGGTATGGCGCTCGGGATCGAGCATCAGCTTGCCGCGCTCGAGCACCTGCTGCGCGGCGGCGCCCTCGGCCGGCGCGCTCTCGCCCTTCGGTGCGGCGCGGCGCAGCACGGCCTTCACGCGCTCGACAAGCAGGCGCTGCGAAAACGGTTTGCGGATATAATCATCCGCACCCATCTTGAGGCCGAAAAGCTCGTCGATCTCATCATCCTTCGAGGTGAGGAAGATCACCGGCAAATCGGATTTCTGCCGCAGGCGGCGGAGCAGTTCCATGCCATCCATGCGCGGCATCTTGATATCGAAGACGGCGACATCGGGCGGATTGGCCGAAAGCCCGGCAAGCGCTGCGGCGCCGTCCGTATAGGTCTGCACATGATAACCTTCGGCTTCGAGCGCAATGCTCACCGAAGTCAGAATATTCCGGTCGTCATCGACCAGAGCAATGGTCGGCATTTGCCCCTGTTCCTTCTGACCGGTCCGGCCTTTCTGGCCGGCCTGGTCTCTACGGTCACCCTCGTCCCGGACCTCTCGCATGGCATACCCCGCACACAGAACGCCGCCCAGCGCGGCGAAGAGGCTTAGGGTCGCTTTTGGCCCAAAATGTGGCGGCAGTATAAGGGGTTGAGCGAGGGTGCGCCATGTTTCGCAGGCAGCGCCGGACGGGGCGGCGTTTGACAGGCGCCATTGCACCCGCCAAGAGTGGGAAAAACCGCGAAGCGGGAGAGGGCGAAGGGGAGTTTTCATGCTGAAGCGAATTCTGATCGGGGCGGGCGCACTGCTCCTGCTGCTTGTGGCCATCGTCATCGGCCGGACGCTGATGATACCGGCGGCCAAGCTCGCCGAAGCCGGGGCACCGGCGAGCATAGACGCCGAGGGTGCCGCCGAGCGGCTGTCGCAGGCGATCCGCTTTCAGACGATTTCCCATCAGCGCGGTGCAGACGTGGCCGATATCGCACGCTCAGACGCCGCCTTCGAAGGCTTCCGCAGCTGGATGGACGCGACCTATCCCGCCTTCACAGGCGCGGCCTCGCGCGAGATCTTCGGCGGACATACGCTGCTTTACCGCTGGGAGGGCGAGGACGCTTCGCTCGAGCCGGTGCGGATGATGTCGCATATCGACGTGGTGCCGATCGCTCCGGGGACGGAGGACCAATGGGAGCATCCACCCTTTTCCGGCGCGATCGCCGACGGCTTCGTCTGGGGACGCGGCACGATCGACAACAAGGGCTCGCTGATCGCGATGGTGGAAGCGGCGGAGCTTCTCGTCAAACGGGGTTTCCGCCCGCAGCGCACGATCTATTTCGCCTTCGGCCATGACGAGGAAATCGGCGGCGGCGAAGGCAACAAGGCAATCGCCGCCGCACTGATGGAGCGCGGCATCCGGCTTGCCTGGGTAAAGGATGAAGGCGGCATGATCGGCCATGGGCTGCTGCCGGGCGTATCCACGCCGGTGGCAACCATCGGTGTTGCCGAAAAGGGGTCGATCTCGCTCGACATCATCGCCTATTCGAAGGGCGGCCATTCCTCCATGCCTTCGCCCGCAGCACAGACGGCGATCGGCCGGCTTGCACGCGCACTCGACAAGATCGGCAATACGCCATTCGAATCCCGTGTCGACGGCGCCACGCGCGGCATGATCGAAAGCCTCGCCCCGGCGGTGCCGTTCCTGCAGCGGATGGTCTATGCCAATCTGTGGCTCTTCGAGCCGGTGGTGCGCGGCGTGATGGAGGGAAGCCCGGCCGGCGCCGCCCAGCTGCAAACGACGATTGCGCCGACCATCATCGAAGGCGGCAACAAGGAAAACGTGCTGCCGCCGGAAGCACGCGCGGTCGTCAACTTCCGCATTCATCCGCGCGACACGGCGGACGGCATTCTCGAACATGTGCGGGAAGCGGTGGGCGATCCCGAGGTGAAGATCGAACCGCTCGCCGGCATCCGCGAGGCCTCCGCCGTTTCCAATATCGAGGGTGAGGGCTACCGGCTCATCACGCAGGCGATCGGCGAGAATTTCCCGGGCACCATCTCGGCCCCCTATCTCGTCGTCGGGGGCACGGATTCGCGCCACTATCTGCCCATCACGGACAATGTCTTCCGCTTCATCCCGATCCATATGGGCCCGGACGACGTGGCCCGCTTCCACGGCACCAATGAAAGGGTGTCCGTCGCCAATATGGGAGAGGCCGTTGCGTTTTACGTTCGGCTGATGGAAATGCTGGACGAGGCGGACCGGGCCGGCTGAGAGGCCGGTGCCGCATTTTGCGGCAGACGGTGCGTTAACCACAGGAATGGCGTGCAATCGCGCCTGCAATATCCGCAATTCGGAACGGGTATTTTGCAGTGCAAAAGCCCGCCGGAAGCCCGTGCGGGCGCCGTCGAGGGACGCATCGCCGCAGGGCTTGCGAGCGGATTGCAAAGCGGTTGCGCGGAACCGGGGCGGCCACTATGTTGGCGCCGAATTTCCGGGGACTAGGGGGCCGGCCCGTGAAGGGCGATGGCCCCGCATTTGCTTTAGTCCCGGCAGAAGGCGCAGAAGCGATCTGCGGACTCTGCCGGAGCGCAGGCCCCATGATAGAGTGAGGCTTGCGGGACAAGCGCAGGCGGCAGGCGTTTAAACAGGGATGTTGGCCAGAGCGGCCACTGAGGAGCACGAGGAGAGCAGCGTGAAACAGACCGGGCCCTATATCAGCAAACATGGCGCCGACATCAGCGGCTTCAAGAATCTCGCGGCGACGCACTGGAACTATCGTCCCGCCGCGCTTTACGAAGAAGCGATCCGCCGGGGCGAAGGCAATGTCGCCGCCAATGGCCCGCTCGTCGTGAAAACCGGTGTCCACACCGGCCGCTCCGCGAAAGACAAGTTCATCGTGCGCGATGCCTCCACCGAAAAGACCGTTTGGTGGGACAACAACAAGTCGATGACGCCAGAAGCCTTCGACCTCCTCCATGCCGACATGCTGAAGCACGCCGAAGGTAAGGAACTCTTCATTCAGGATCTCTTCGGCGGCGCCGACCAGACCCATCGCCTCGCGACCCGCGTCTACACGGAATACGCCTGGCACTCGCTCTTCATCCAGAACCTCCTCATCGAGCCGAAGCCGGAAGAGCTCGACGACTTCCTGCCGCAGTTCACCATCATCGACCTGCCGAGCTTCGAAGCCGATCCCGAAAAGTACGGCGTGCGCACCGGCACCGTGATCGCCTGCAACTTCGCAAAGCGCATCGTGCTCATCGGCGGCACCTCCTATGCCGGCGAGATCAAGAAGTCCGTCTTCTCGATGCTGAACTACGACCTGCCCGCCAAGCGCGTCATGCCGATGCACTGCTCGGCGAATGTCGGCGAGAAAGGTGACACGGCGATCTTCTTCGGCCTTTCGGGCACCGGCAAGACCACGCTTTCGGCGGTCGCGACGCGCACGCTGATCGGCGACGACGAGCACGGCTGGTCGGAAAACGGCGTCTTCAACTTCGAAGGCGGCTGCTATGCGAAGATGATCAAGCTCTCCGCCGAAGCAGAGCCGGAAATCTACGCGACGACGCGGCGCTTCGGCACCGTGCTCGAAAACGTGGTGATGGACGAGGATACGCGCGAGCTCGACCTCGACAGCGCGGCGCTGGCGGAGAATTCGCGCGGCGCCTATCCGCTCTCGTTCATTCCGAATGCGAGCGCCACGGGCCGTGCGCCGCACCCGAAGAACATCATCATGCTGACGGCGGATGCCTTCTCCGTGCTGCCGCCCATCGCACGCCTCACGCCTTCGCAGGCCATGTATCACTTCCTCTCCGGCTACACGGCGAAGGTCGCCGGCACGGAAAAGGGCGTGACCGAGCCGGAAGCGACCTTCTCCACCTGCTTCGGTGCGCCCTTCATGTCGCGCCACCCGAGCGAATACGGCAACCTGCTGCGCGACCTCATCGCCGAGCACAAGGTGTCGTGCTGGCTCGTGAACACGGGCTGGACCGGCGGCGTCTATGGAACGGGCAGCCGCATGCCGATCAAGGCGACGCGCGCGCTCCTTGCCGCCGCACTCGACGGCTCGCTCAACAATGTCGAATTCCGCACCGATCCGAATTTCGGCTTCGAGGTTCCGGTAAGTGTGCCCGGCGTCGACAATGCGATCCTCAATCCGCGCGACACATGGGCCGACAAGGCGGCCTATGACGCGCAGGCGCAGAAACTCGTGAAGATGTTCATCGACAATTTCGCGAAGTTCGAAGCGCATGTGGACCCGGATGTGCGCGCCGCCGCACCCGCACCGGCCCGCGCTGCCGAATAAGATTTCGCCGGCGACGAAACAGAAAGCCCGGAGGGAAACCTCCGGGCTTTTTTCATTGGCGCTGCAATCGGCGTCTATTTTCTGCGGGGATTGTGGCCGTCGCCCGCATGCGTTCCCGTCCATGACGGCGGATCGGAAGCCGGGAAACTCTCATCGAGCGTCTCGTCCACGGCGCCTTCTTCAGCCTGGCGCGATTTTTCCGCCTTTGCGGCCAGTCTTTCGGCGCGATCCGCATCCTCCTCCGGCGATATGCCGCCGCCGGTCCAGGCAGGCGCATCGCTTGCCGGAGTGGATTCCCTTGCGGCCTCGTTCACCACACTCTGCTTCTTCTGCTCGGGGACTGACATTTCATCCTCCTTCGCTTTGAGACAAAACGCATGGAGCGGCGGATGGTTCCGCTGGCGCTAATGAGCCTCGTCCCAGTTCTTCGCGGCGCGCGCATCGACGTCCAGCGGCACGGAGAGAGCGACCGCAGGTTCGGCTGCACCGGACATGACGCCTGCAACCAGCTTTGCGGCTTTCTCCGCCTGCTTTTCCGGCACCTCGAAAATCAGCTCGTCATGCACCTGCAGCAGCATTCGGGCGTCGAGCTTCGCCTTCTCGATTTCGCGTGGCATGCGGATCATGGCACGGCGGATGATATCCGCCGCCGATCCCTGAATGGGCGCATTGATGGCGGCGCGTTCCATGAAACTCTTTTCCGCGGGGTTCTTCGAATTGATCGCCGGCAGGTGAATGCGGCGGCCGAAGATCGTTTCCACATAGCCGTTCTTGTGCGCGAAGTCCTTCGTATCGTCCATATAGGCGCGGATACCGGGGAAACGCTTGAAATAGCGGTCGATATATTCCCCCGCCTCGCCCCGCGAAATGCCGAGCTGGTTTGCGAGGCCGAAGGCGGAGATACCGTAGATGATGCCGAAATTGATCGCCTTGGCGCGGCGGCGCACCGCAGGGTCCATGCCTTCGATCGGCGTGTTGAACATTTCGGAGGCAGTCATGGCGTGAATGTCGAGACCTTCGGCAAAGGCCTTTTTCAGCGCCTCGATATCGGCGATATGGGCCAGCAGACGCAATTCGATCTGGCTGTAGTCGGCCGAGATCAGGAGGTTGCCCTTCTCGGCCACGAAGGCCGTTCTGATCTTGCGGCCATCCTCGGTGCGGACCGGTATGTTCTGCAGGTTCGGATCGGTGGAGGCGAGACGGCCCGTCGATGTGGAGGCCAGCGAATACGATGTGTGGATGCGGCCCGTATCCTTGTCGATGAATTCGGGCAGCGCGTCCGTATAGGTGCTTTTCAGCTTCGACAATCCGCGCCAGTCGAGAACGCGCTGCGGCAGGTCATGACCTTGCGCGGCGAGCATTTCGAGCGTGTCGGCATCGGTCGACCAGGCGCCTGTCTTGGTCTTCCGGCCACCTTCGAGGCTCATCCTGTCGAAGAGGATTTCGCCTAGCTGCTTCGGCGAACCGATATTGAAGCGTTCGCCGGCAAGTTCGTAAATCTCTTCCTCATATTGCGCCATCTTCTGCGCGAAGTCGCCGGAGAGCCGCGCGAGCACTGCCTTGTCCACCTTGACGCCTGCGCGCTCCATTTCCGCCAGCACCGGCACGAGAGGCCGTTCGAGCGTTTCATAGACCGTCATTCGATGCTCGGCGACGAGGCGCGGCTTCAAAATGTGCCAAAGGCGCAGCGTTACATCGGCATCTTCGGCGGCATAGGCGGTGGCCTTGTCGATGGGCACCCGATCGAAGGTGATCTGCGACTTGCCCTTTCCTGCAACTTCCGAAAAGGGAATGGTCTTGTGACCAAGATGCAGTTCGGAGAGTTCGTCCATGCCGTGCCCATGCACGCCGGCGTCCAGCGCATAGGACATGAGCATGGTGTCGTCATGGCCCCGGAGCTCGATCCCGTGCTGGCGGAAGACAAGCATGTCGAATTTCAGATTCTGTCCGATCTTGAGGACTGCGGCATCTTCGAGCAGAGGCTTCAACGCCTTGATCGCGTCCTTAAGCGGGATTTGCGTTGCGTTGCCGGCATCGGCGAAATCGAGGCTGCCGCCCGCACCATGCTGCAGCGGGATGTAGCAAGCCTCTCCGGGCTGAAGCGCCAGCGAGACGCCGACGAGACGGGCCTGCATCGGATTCAGCGAATCCGTTTCCGTGTCGACCGCGACATAGCCCTGTTCGTTTGCACGGGCGACCCATTCCGTCAGCGCTCCGATATCGGTGACCGTGCTGTATGCCGCGCTGGAAAAATCCGCATCGATACCCTTTGCCGTTGCGCCGGGTGCGCCGCCTTTCGCGGTGCGGCTGACTTCCTGCTTCTCCTTCTTCCCGTCTCCGGCGTCTTCGCTTTCCGGCGGATGTTCGCCCGCGGCAGCGATGGCATCGACGTCGACATTGAAGCGCTCGCCGACGCGGCGCGTCAGGGTGGAGAACTCCATGTCCTTGAAAAAGCCGATCAGCGTTTCGGGGTCGGGATCGCGGACACCCATTGCCTCCAGCGGCTCGTCGATCGGGACGTTGTTGTCGAGTTCGACGAGGCGCCGCGAGATGCGCGCCTGTTCGGCGAATTCGATGAGGTTCTCCCGGCGCTTGTTCTGCTTGATTTCAGACGCCCGGGAAAGCAGCGTTTCCAGATCGCCATATTCCTCGATCAGTTGCGCCGCCGTCTTGATGCGATGCCGGGGACGCCCGGCACATTGTCCGTGCTGTCGCCGGCCAATGCCTGCACATCGACGACCTTTTCCGGCGGCACGCCGAACTTTTCGATCACCTGATCGCGGGCGATGGTCTTGAGTTTCATCGTGTCGAGCATGTCGACGCGATCGTTAACGAGCTGCATCAGATCCTTGTCGGAGGAGACGATGGTGACGCGCGCACCTGCCTCCGCCGCAAGGCGGGCATAGGTCGCGATCAGGTCGTCCGCTTCATAGCCAAGCTTCTCGATGCAGGGAACGCCGAAGGCGCGGGTTGCATCGCGCACGAGCGCAAATTGGGGTCGCAGATCGTCCGGCGGTTCGGCGCGGTTTGCCTTGTATTCGGGATAGATATCGTTGCGGAAGGTCTTGGACGAGGCATCGAAAATGACGGCCAGATGTGTCGGCTCGAACTCGTCTTTCGTATCCTCTATCAGCTTGTAAAGCATGTTGCAGAAGCCTGCGACAGCGCCGACAGGCAGTCCGTCCGACTTCCGCGTGAGCGGCGGCAGCGCATGATAAGCGCGGAAAATGTAGCCTGAGCCGTCGACCAGAAAGAGGTGATCGCCCTTCTTCAGAGGCTTTCCTTCCGAGGATGCCTTCGCCGATGCCTGTTTCTGCGCCTTGCCGCTTGCCACGCGCCTCGCCTTTCCTATCTATCGGGGGTCTTCTATATTCCCTGTCTTGCAGGGCAGCCACTATAGCGCCCGGAAACCCGCCCGCCAAAAGAAGAGCCCGTCCATGGCCCATTCGCTTGCCGATGTCGAACCGACCTATGAAGAGCGCGTTCCCGGGGAACCGGCGCCGCGCGGCGAGGGGCCCAATGCCATCGAGGCAAAGGCGCTGCGCAAGGTCTACAAGGCGAGCGGCAACCAGCCCGCCAAGGAGGCGCTGAAAGGCATCGATCTTGCCATTCCGCGCGGTTCCATATTCGCGCTTCTGGGCCCCAATGGCGCGGGGAAATCGACTTTCATCAATATTCTTGCCGGTCTCGTGCTCAAGACGTCCGGGTCCGCATCGGTCTGGGGCTTCGATATCGACGTCAATCCGCGTCAGGCGCGGGCCTCGATCGGGGTGGTGCCGCAGGAGCTCAACATCGATCCCTTCTTCACGTCCGCCGAAGTGATGGAGATGCAGGCGGGACTTTACGGTGTGCCCAAGCGCGAACGGCGGACCATGGAAATCCTGAAAGCGATGGGGCTCGACGACAAGGCGGATGCCTATGCGCGCACGCTCTCCGGCGGCATGCGGCGCAGGCTCCTCGTCGCCAAGGCCATGGTGCACAATCCGCCCGTGCTTATTCTCGACGAGCCGACGGCGGGCGTCGATATCGAGCTGCGCCGCCAGCTCTGGGACTATGTGAAGGGCCTTCACGCGCGGGGCACCACGATCGTCCTTACCACGCATTACCTTGAGGAAGCCGAAGCGCTTTGCGACACGATCGCGATCATCGACAAGGGACAGGTCGTCTGCTGCGAGCCGAAAGACCAGCTTCTGTCGCGGATCAACGACAAGAAACTCATCGTCCGCCCGTCATCGCCAGCACGCGCGCTGCCGGCTGCACTTGAGGGCATGAAGGCGGAGCTTCGCGCCGACGGCTCGATCGCGGTCCAGTACAACCCGACAGAAACGAGCGCCATGACCATTCTCGGCGCGCTCAATGCCGGGGGCATGGAGATTGCCGATATTTCGACGGTCGAATCCGATCTGGAGGACGTGTTCCTGCAACTGACTTCGAAATAACGGTCAGGCGGAGGCGCGCTTCAGCAATTCGCCCATGACCATGTCGACCGCGCCGCTGCCGGTGGTGAGCGGCATCAGCACGGCCTCGACCTCCGTTGCCGGAGCCTGGGCGAAGGAGGCGCTGCCATATAGCCGCAATGGACGGCGGAGCTGGCAGACGATGCCGAACAGCTTGCCGATGGCGGCCGACGATCGCTCCGCGAATGCACCTTCGAGGCTCGTGCCCGTGAAATCGCGTGCGAAGAGATCGTTGAGCGCGGTGCCCTTGAGGCGGACGCGGAACTCGCCAAGGGCAAGGCCGGGCGGCGAAACATCCACCAGGAAGAGCGACGGCAGGTGGCTGACGATCTCGGCCGGGCTCACATCGGCACGGGCCGGGAAGGCACGTCCCGCCCGCTTGTCCTCCCAATAGGCATACATGTCGCGCAGCCGCGCATCCTGAAAGGACAGAAGCGGGTCGATGAACAAGTCGAGGGGTGCAAGCCGCAATGGCTCCGACATGGAACGCAATACTTTCAGGCCTTGCCCGACAGGGGCACACGGTTTTCCGGGGCTCCTTCCTATAGGCCAAATCGGGGCAAGCGCCAAGCGGCGCCGATGCGGGCTAGGACACCCGCTCTGCGGCTTCGAAGGCGGCAAGCGCCTGCCTGAAAGCGGGCGGAACGGCAGAAGACTTCGATGCCCTCATCGAAGCGGGTATGAGAACCGGAACCCGGAATGGGCCATGAAAATTTCTCCGGTGCTGGCGGATGGCGACGCTAGCGGGAGTTCAATTATTGGTCAATAGACCAATTATGAATTGCCGCCGCCCGTTTCCCGTGCCAGTCTTTGGTCATCAGACCAATTCAGGGAGAATGCGATGGGTATCGAGATCGTGAAGGCATTGGGGAAGCACGTGGAAGACGCAGCCCCGCATGTTCCGCACCTCGTCCGGGCGACCGGGCCGAAATCCTATGACTATATTTTCGGCGGTCCGCAGCTCTACGAACCTTTCATGGCGGCGGCCTGGGCCGCGCAAGGGAATTTCTTTTCGCATGAGCAGGCGGTGCTTGCGCTTGAGGGTGGCGCCTTTCGCGGTGTGCTGATTTCACATGACGGGCCCGATCACTACCGGCTGAAGGACGCGGTGTGGCCTGTGGCCATGAGTCTCATCGGCAAGTACGGCATTTCGAACGCGGACATGGCGGGGCTCGCGGCGCGCGCCGAAATTGCGAGCTTCATGAACCCCTATGTGCCCGAGGATTGCAGCTACATCCTCGTCGTTTCCGTGCCGGAGGCGGCGCGGGGGCGCGGCGCAGGGCGGAAGCTCATCGAACACGAAATTGCCCGCGCCAGGGCCAGGGGATTTTCGAGGGTTCATCTCGACGTGATGTCGGACAATCCTGCGGTTGGGCTTTACCGGGCCATGGGTTTCGAGACGATGGCCGAAACGGTGACGCCCATCCCCTGCCGCGAGCACGGGCTTGCCATGGAGCTGCGTATGATGCTGC
>JAJLKS010000379.1:0-3377 GCA_033838765.1 Alphaproteobacteria bacterium | reverse complement strand
GCCCTCGTCGCCGACACGCAATATGGCGGTCAGGGTCTTCCCAATGCGCTCGGCGTCATATTCAACGAGATGGTGTCTTCTGCGAATATGGCCTTCGGCATGTATCCGGGCTTGAGCCACGGCGCCTATTCCGCGCTTTCTCAGCACGGCACCGACGAGCAGAAGAAGAAATATCTGCCGAAGCTCGTGACCGGCGAATGGACCGGCACGATGAACCTGACGGAACCGCATTGCGGCACCGATCTCGGACTGCTGCGCACCAAGGCTGTGCCGGTGGGTGACGGGTCCTACAAGATCAGTGGGCAGAAGATTTTCATTTCCGCGGGCGACCATGACCTTGCGGAGAATATTCTCCATCTCGTGCTGGCTCGCATCGAGGGCGGCCCGCAGGGCGTGAAGGGCATCTCGCTCTTCCTCGTGCCGAAATTCATGGTCAACGAGGACGGGTCGCTTGGTGCGCGCAACGGCGTTTCCTGCGGCGCGCTCGAAGAGAAGATGGGCATTCACGGCAATGCGACCTGCGTATTGAATTACGATGAAGCGATCGGCTGGCTCGTCGGCGAGGAGCACAAGGGCCTCCGTGCAATGTTCACGATGATGAACGAAGCCCGCCTTGGCGTCGGCCTGCAAGGACTGTCGCAGTCGGAAGTCGCCTATCAGAACGCGCTGACTTACGCGCAGGAGCGCCTGCAGGGCCGCTCGCTCACCGGCGCGAAGGCGGAAGACAAGCCCGCCGACCCCCTGATCGTGCACCCGGATGTCCGCCGCATGCTGCTCGACATCAAGTCGTTCAACGAGGGCGCGCGGGCGCTGCTCGTCTGGACGGCGCTCCATGGCGATCTTTCTCATCGCTCCAACGACGAAAAGACGCGTGAATTCGGCGACGACATGATGGCGCTGCTGACGCCGGTGCTGAAAGGCTATTTCACCGATCGCGGCTTCCTGAACGCGGTCGACGCGCAGCAGGTTTTCGGCGGCCACGGTTATATCGCCGAATGGGGCATGGAACAGTTCGTCCGCGATGCGCGCATAGCAATGATCTATGAAGGCGCAAATGGCGTGCAGGCGCTCGATCTCGTGGGCCGCAAGCTCGCGCAGAATGGTGGCCGCGGCGTATTCGCCTTCTTCAAGGCAATCGACGATTTCGTCGCCGCCAATGAGGGCGACGAGAAGATGAAGCCTTTCATCGAGCCGCTGAAGCGCGCCCGCAAGGACCTCGAGGCGGGCACCATGTGGTTCATGGAAAACGCCCTCGAAAACCCGGATCATGCCGGCGCGGGCTCCACGCCCTATATGCATCTTTTCGGTGTGACCGGACTCGCTTTCATGTGGGCGAAGATGGCTAGAGCCGCAAGCGATCGCCTTGCTTCCGCCAATGGCGGAGACAAGGTCTGGTACGAAACGAAAATAAAAACCGGCCGCTACTACATGGAACATGTGGTGCCCGAAACGGCGACGCATCTCGCGCGTATCCGTCACGGCGCTGCACCTCTCATGTCGATGGCGGCGGAAGAATTCTGATTCTCAAGTCTTCAGGGAGTGCGAAGAATGAACGCCGAATACAAGTCGCCTTGGCTCAACGAGGAACTGCAGATCCTTCAGGGCGCTGTGCGCAAATTCTATGAAAAGGAATTCCAGCCCCATGTGGACCGCTGGGAAGAGCAGGGCCATGTCGACCGCGACGCCTGGCTGAAGGCGGGCGAGGCGGGCATTCTTTGCGCCTCCATCAAGGAGGAATATGGCGGCGGCGGCGGCAATTTCGGCCACGAAATGGTGATCGCCGAAGAGCAGGGCCGCGCCGGCATTTCCGGATTCGGCAACTCGGTCCATTCGGGCATCGTCGCGCATTACATCCAGGCCTATGGCACCGAAGAGCAGAAGATGAAGTGGCTGCCCAAGATGGCATCCGGTGAAATCGTCGGCGCCATCGCAATGACGGAGCCGGGCACGGGCTCCGATCTGCAGGGCGTGAAAACGACCGCGAAGAAGGACGGCAACCAGTATGTGGTGAACGGTCAGAAGACCTTCATCACCAATGGCCAGCAGGCGAACCTCATCTGCGTGGTTGCCAAGACCGATCCTGCCGGCGGCGCCAAGGGCACGTCGCTCATCATGGTCGAGACGGACGAGGTGGAAGGCTTCCGCCGTGGCCGCAACCTGAAGAAGATGGGTCAGAAGGCGCAGGACACGTCGGAACTCTTTTTCGACGATGTGAAGGTGCCGACGGCAAACCTGCTCGGCACGGAAGAGGGCAAGGGCTTCTTCCAGCTCATGCAGCAGCTCCCGCAGGAACGCCTCATCATCGCGGTCAATGCAGTGATTGCGATGGAAATGGCGCTGAAATACACGACCGACTATGTGAAGGAACGCACTGCCTTCGGTCAGCGCATCCTCGATTTCCAGAACACGCAGTTCAAGCTCGCCGAGTGCAAGACCGAAGCGACCATCGCCCGCGTCTTCGTGGACGACTGTGCCGTGAAGCTGCTCGACGGCCAGCTCGATGCGACGACGGCCGCCATGGCCAAGTGGTGGACCACGCAGAAGGAAAACGAGATCATCGACACCTGACTGCAATACTTCGGCGGCTATGGCTACATGATGGAATACCCGATCGCGAAGCTCTACACGAATGCCCGCATCCAGAAGATCTACGGCGGCACGAACGAAATCATGAAAATGCTGGTCGCCCGCACGCTCTGAGCGTAGCCAGCACCGGCGCAACAAGAACCAGTCCCCCAGGGAGACGAACATGACAGATTGTTTCATCTACGACACCGTGCGCACCCCGCGCGGCAAGGGAAAGAAGGACGGTGCGCTGCACGAAGTGACCGCGCTCGAACTTTCCACCCAGACATTGAAGGCAATTCGCGATCGCAACGGTCTCGACACATCCAAGGTCGATGACGTCGTGCTCGGCTGCGTCGACCCAGTCGGCGAGCAGGGCGGCGACATCGCCCGCATCGCGGTGCTGAATGCGGATTATGCGCAGACGACGGCCGGCGTGCAGATCAATCGCTTCTGCGCCTCCGGCCTCGAAGCGACCAACATGGCGGCGGCAAAGGTCATGTCCGGCGAAGCCGACATGACGATTGGCGGCGGCGTCGAATCCATGTCGCGCGTCGGCATGGGTGCCTCGGGCGGCTCCTGGTCGTCCGATCCGAATATCGCCTTCAAGTCCTACTTCACGCCGCAGGGCATTGGTGCCGATCTCATCTGCTCCAAATACGGCTTCACGCGCACTGATGTCGACGCCTATGCCGTCGAAAGCCAGAAGCGCGCGAAGAATGCCTGGGACAAGGGCTATTTCGCAAAGTCGGTCATTCCGGTGAAGGATATCAACGGTCTCACCATTCTCGACCATGACGAGCATATGCGCC
>JAJLKS010000378.1:0-4156 GCA_033838765.1 Alphaproteobacteria bacterium | reverse complement strand
CAGCCCGGCAGGATGCCGACGCGGGCATGCGTGTCGGCAAAGCGCGCATTCTCCGAACAGATCAGCACGTCGCAGGCAATGGCGAGTTCGAAGCCGCCGGTGATGGCAACGCCGTTGATCGCTCCGATGACGGGGCCGGAGAATTGCCCGATCGAGGTTACCGGGTCCTTGTCGCCGATCGTCGCATTGATGCCGCCCGTGTCGGAGCCAAGCTCCTTGAGGTCGAGCCCGGCGCAAAAGGCCTTGCCCGAGCCGGTGAGGATCGCGACGCGGATATCCTTGTCCGCTTCCAGCGCCTCGAAAGTCTCGGCGATGGCGGTGCGGAGTTCCCGCGACAGCGCGTTCATGGCCGTGGGGCGGTTCAGCGTCACGGTTGCAACGGCGCCGGACTTCTCGACAAGGATGACAGGTTCGGACATGGGGCTTCCTCCCGGATATGGAATTTCTTTTGCGATTGTTCTAGCCGGTCGCGGGTAGAGGGGCAAACGGGCCTACCCCAGCAGCCCCGCAAGCCCCACGCCGATGAAATTCGCCACCGCATAGCCGAAGACGCCGAGCAGGATGCCGGGCGTGACGAGGAGCCGCCAGCGCATGCTGGCGGCCATCGCCGCCGCCGTCGCCGGGCCGACGGCCACCGCATTCGATGCGATCAGGGCTTCCGCAAGGTCGATGCGGAAAATCCTGGCGCCTGCCAGCACGACGAGAAGATGCACCGTCGCCATCACCACGACGAAGAAGAAGATCGGCATGGCCGTCTGCACCATCAGCACGACATCGGCGCCCGCGCCGATCACGCCGAAAAACACATACATGAAGAACATGCCAAGATCGAAGCCGCCGCGGAGCTTCGCAAGATAGCCGGGGAAAATGTTGGCGAGCGCGAGCGCGAGGATCGTGATGAAAAGCACCGAATAGCCCTGCATGCCGAGCGCCTCGCCGATGAGCCGCCCGCCAAAGGCGCAGGCCGCCGCAAGGAAGAGCAGCATCGCCAGCGCGCCCATATCGAGCACCGGCTTTGCTTCTTGCCTGTGCGCGATGCCGTCATCCCCCGCCTCGATGATCTTCGACGGAATGAAACGCAGCAGCGCGCGCGAGCCCGCCATGAGGAGGATCGCCGCCATGAAGACCACCATGACGACTGCATCCGTCGCCGCCATCGTGGCGATCAGCGAGCCGTTCTCGTTGAGGCCGAGCGCCTGGGAGACGGCAGCGAAGTTCATCGACCCGCCGATCCAGCTTGCGCCGAGCGTCGCGACGATGCGGTTTGCGTCGGGCCCGAGATCGATGAGATAGAAGCCCGCCAGCACGCCCGCCACCGTGCCGATTACGGCAATCGCGAAGGCGATCAGCATCATGCCCGCTTCGCTGACAAGCTTGCGGAGGTCGGCATGGAAAAGGAGAAGCGGAATGGCAAGGCTCACCGCATAGACCCACACCATGTCATGGAAGGGCGAGGCGAAGGGAACGATGCGGAGATTGGCAAGCGCCGTGCCCGCAAGGATCGTCAGCACCACGCCGGAGAGCCATTGGCCGAGCTTCGTCCGCTCCGACCAGAAGCCGAAGGCGGCAAGACCAAGAAACACGAAGATCAGGCCGAACATGTTGTCGGCGGCAATGAGCGGCAGGGTCATATTTTTCTTGTTCCGCGATGAAGGGCTGTCCGGGGCCCATCATGCGGCGCGCCGCCGCAAAGACAAGATGATTTCTGCCGGCGCCTACAGGGCGAAATTGACCGAGATCGAGCCGAACTGGTCGGGCTTCGGCTGGCCTTCATATTCCTTGCTGCGGAAGACATGCGTGAAGGCGACGCGCGCATCCCAGAGCACGAAGACCGCGCCGAGCTTCAGATCGTGGACAAAGTGCTTCTTGTCGATGTTCGCGCTGTCTCGGAACGTATTGCCGTCGAGGAAGATATCCCGCGCAACGGCCCGCCCCTCGAAGCCCGCGAAGAGATAGCAGTTGCACCCCTCTGCCTTCGGCTCGAACCATTCCGAGCCGCCGACGCCGGGATAGATGCGCGTCGGGCCGAAATCGTCCGGCAGCGAAAAGCCGAGGCGGAGCGTGCCGCCGATCCCGGCATAGGTCTGTACATTGCCGAGCGAGACGATCGTATAGGGAATGAAATCCGTCTGCAGGCCGCGCTCAGGTGCTGCATTGAAGGTGGTGCTGCGCCATGCGCGCTCGAAGCTGAGGTTCACGCCAAGCTCGTCCTTGATCTGGTTGTCCCAGCCATTCGCCTGATTGGCACCGATCAGCTTGTGCCATTCGTTCTGCACGAATTCGCCCTGCGCGGAGGGGCCGACTACGCCGAGATCGAGCTTCCACTGATCCTGCCACGCCTCGCCCGTGATGCTGCTCGAGCGCACGCTTTGCAGCGAAAAGGTCATGTGGAGCCAGGCGGCATAGGGCCGCTCGTTCGGCAGATAGGCGGAGGTCGCCGTATTGTCCGGCGTGAAGATCGCATGGCCGATGGCGATGCCGGTGCGGTGGCTCTTGCGGTCGAAATTTCCGGTCGGGAAGATCAGCGAATAGATCGGCGGCGAGGAAAAATCCGAAAGCCACTTCGGCAGGTCGCGGCGCGGCTTCGACAGCCATGCCGCCTGCAGGCCGTTCGTGTAATGCCGGTCGGTATTGGCGAAATTCGCGAAGAGATCGTTCTCGACCTGAAAGGTGATGAATTCCCGGTCGCCGCCTGCGTCGCTTTGTGCCTCGGCGGGCAGGGCGGCTGCGCCAAGCGACAGCATGATCGTCAGAGCCACCGCTCCGGTTCCCTTCAGTGCCATGCTGGATATCCCCAAATTACGGACGATTGCTACGCGAACCAGCTTGACGCTGGGGAGCCCTCGCCTGTCCAATACCGATGCGCGGAATGTAGCGAACAAAAAGGCGCCAGCAAGGCAGCCGGCAACAACAATAAGGGAGGGTGCGATGGCACTGGCGGAAGCGGCGAAGGGGTGGACCCGCGAAGAAGCGGCGGCGGCCGGCATGGTGCTCGCCTGGCATGCGGCGCAGGCACCCGAAAGACCGGCCATCATCTCGGAGAATGGGAACCGCACATTCGGAGAGCTGAATGCGCAGACGAACAAGCTCGTCCGCGCGCTTCGCCGCCGCGGCCTGAAGGCGGGCGATGCCGTGGCGCTGATGTGTTCCAACCGGCCGGAATTCGCCGAAGCGATTGCCGCCTGCCAGCGCGGCGGATTCCGCATGACGCCGATCAACTGGCATCTGAAGGGCTCGGAAGTCGGCTACATAGTCGACAATTGCGAGGCGAAGGCCTTTCTCTCGGATGCGCGTTTCCCGGCTTCCTCCATAGAGGCAGCGAAGATGGCGCCCGGCCTGGTGGCGAAGCTCGCCATTGGCGGCGCGATCGAAGGCTTCGAGGATTACGGGGCGGCGGTTGAGGCGGAGGAGGGGAGCGATATCCCGGACCCTGTTCTCGGCTAGCAGATGATGTACACATCGGGCACG
Organism: Alphaproteobacteria bacterium; assembly: GCA_033838765.1. GTDB lineage: Bacteria > Pseudomonadota > Alphaproteobacteria > Parvibaculales > Parvibaculaceae > Parvibaculum. The sequence continues at coordinate 688 of JAJLKS010000378.1, read as the reverse complement.
ACCGGCCACCCGAAGGGCGTTTACCGCAAACAGGCGGCGCCTGTCTCGCCGCTGCTCATGAAGCTGACCGAGACGGCGGCCTTCCGCGAAGGCGATCTCGCGCTCGTGACCGGGCCGCTCTATCACGCAGCGCCGCTCGCTCTCAATTTCTCCTTTCCGCTCAATGCCGGTGTCGGCTGCGTGCTCATGGACAAGTGGGACGCGGAAGAAACGCTCCGCCTCATCGCCGAATATCGCATCACGCATACCCATGTCGTGCCGACCATGCTGCACCGGATGCTGCAATTGCCGGACGCGACGAAGGCGAAATACGACACGTCGAGCCTGCGCTGGATCCTGCATGGCGCCGCGCCCTGTCCCGTTCATGTGAAGGAAGGGGCCATCGCCTGGTTCGGGCCGGTGGTGTTCGAATATTACGCGGCGACCGAAGGCGGCGGCATCTTCATCGACAGCCACGAGTTCCCCGCGAAGAAGGGCAGTGTCGGCAAGCCGCTGCCGGGCGTCATCGTCGAAATCCGCGACGAGGAAGGCCGCGGGCTTAAGCCCCGCGAGGTAGGCACGGTTTACTTCAAGGCGCCGGAGGTCGGCCGCTTCGAATATTTCAAGGCGCCGGAAAAGACAGAAGGCGCCTATCGCGGCGACTTCTACACGATGGGCGACATGGGCTTCATCGACGAGGACGGGTTCC
>JAJLKS010000377.1:0-3479 GCA_033838765.1 Alphaproteobacteria bacterium | reverse complement strand
CGTATGAGACAGGAGCCGCCGCGCGGTGACGCCTTCCGTCCCATATTCGCTTTCAGGAATCTGCCAGCGCGTCAGATAGCGCGACACGGGCGCATCGAGATCGAGCTTCCCGTCTGCGGCAAGTTTCATGACACCGAGCGCCGTCGCCCATTTGCTGAGCGAGGCAAGCTGGAACAGGGTGTCGCGGGTGACAGGCTCGCCAGCGGACACATAATGCTCACCGAAGACCTTGCCCTCCTCGATCAGCACGAATGCGACCGCGCCCTCTTCTGCTGCGTCGATTGCTGCCACCGATATGCCAAAGAACGATGCCGCATCCTCAGGCGCTGCCGGGCTATCGCGCCACCAGCCGTGGCTCGCTCCCGTAAACAGGAACGCTGCCCAGAGGGCCATCGCCAGGATCGTCAGCAACGAAAGGGGAATGAGTCTGCGCATGAACGATGCTTGCAGATGGGGCGGGCGGCTTCAAGCCTCAGCGCGCGGGGCCTGTTCGCCATTCGCCGCTGTTGCCTCATTGCGCTCAGCAGCCTCGAGGTTTTCCTTGATGCGGCGGAGCATGGCGAGCAGCGCGCCATATTCTTCCTGCGTGAACCCTTCCAGCGCCACATCAAACATGGCGAAGGCCGCGCCCCATAGCGGATCGTAGAGCCGGTCTAGCGCATCGGTCAGGTAGACGCGGCGGACGCGGCGGTCGGCGGGGTCCGGGCGGCGGACGACAAGGCCCACCTCCTCCATGCGGTCGATGGTCCGGCCCAGCGGTGCCTTTTCCATCATCACGAGGTCGGCAATCTCGGTCTGGGTGAGACCGTCGCGCTGGCGCAATTCGGCCAGGACGCGAGATTGGGGAACCGTGATGCCGGTTCCGGAGGCCTGAAGATGCCGGTCCCAGGCACGCTGGAACAGCCGGTACACATCCCGGTGCAGCCATCCAAAATCCTGATCGGGGCTCGCCTTTGCCTGTCGGGCCGCCATGAAACGCCTCTCCTGAATCCTCTTTCTCTATATCGTAACCAAGGATACTATAACAAGATACAAGTTCTCCCCGGCCGCGCCGGGGATCGATATGAGGTTCAAAATGCTGTTTCAGGCGATCCGCCTTCCCGCCCTCGCCCTTGCCATCCTGATGCTTGCAGGTTGCGGCGAGGACGCGCCTGAGCAGGCCGCAGATGATGGCAGCGCGGCTATCGCCGTCTTTACCGAGGCGGTGAAGGCGGAGGAGCTTGCGGAGCCTGTAACCGGCACGGGTACCATCGCCGCGCACAAGACGACCGCGCTCGGCCCGCGGGTGGATGGCATCATCGAGGAAATCTTCGTGCGCGTGGGCGACCGCGTGAAGGAAGGCCAGCCGCTCTTCCGCACGCGCGACGCGGAATGGAAGCTCAAGGTCGCCGAACTCGAAAACCAGGTGAAGCTCGCCGAAGCCGAAGTGCGCAATGCGCAAAAGGTCTTCAACCGCTCCTCCGAACTGCATGAAAAGGGCTTCGTCTCGAGCGGCAATCTCGACGACGCAAGGCGGGGCCGCGACGCGGCCAATGCGCGGCTTGGCATGGCGACGGCTCAACTTGCCTCGGCGCAGCAAATGCTCGACGACTGCGTCGTTACCGCACCGTTCGATGGCGTCATCACTGCGCGCGATGTCGACGAAGGCAAGTTCATGGCCACCCGCATGGGCGGCATGGGCGGGCCCGGCGGCGTGCTTGAAATCATGAAGATCGACATCGTGGCCGCGATCGTGAACGTGCCGGAAATCTATCTCTCGAAATTCGAGGTGGGTACCAAGGCAACGATCTATATCGACAGTATCGACCGCTCCTACGAATCCTATGTCGCGATCATCAACGACCGCGTGGACCATGTGACGCGCTCGGTGGAAATCCGCCTCCCGATCCGCAACGACGATTACGAGGTGAAGCCTGGCCTTTTCGCGCGCGTGGAGGTCCATCCCCGCCCGCGTCATGTGCTGACGCTGCCCCGTGCCGCGCTGCTCGGCACGGAGGCCGCGCGCTATGTGTTCGTTGCCGACAATGGCAAGGCGAAGCGGATCAACGTCGCGGTTCGCCAGATCGACGCCACGCGAGTGGAGGTGCTCGAAGGCCTCGACGAAAACAGCGTGGCGCTTGCGGGCCCGAACCTGCCGCTGCTCGTCGAGGGCATGCCGGTCCGCATCGAGGCACGGCCGGGAACGGCAGACCTGACGGCAGCAAGCGGCGCAAACCGCGAGACCGAAACGCGCTGAAGCGCCAGCGAGGACAAGGTTCCATGTGGATTTCCGACGTTTCGATCCGCCGTCCCGTTTTCGCCGTCATGATCATCGGCGCACTGGTCGTTCTCGGGTGGATTTCACTCGGGCGCGTCGGCGTCGACCTCTTTCCGAAGGTCGAGTTTCCCGTCGTCTCGGTCACGACCATGCTGGAGGGCTCCTCGCCGGAGGCCATCGAAAGCGACATCACCGACCCGATCGAGGAACAGGTCAATACGACATCGGGTATCGAGTCGCTCTCGTCCACCAGTGCCGAGGGCATGTCGCAGGTCGTCATCCAGTATGAACTCGACGAAAATGTGGACGTGAAGGCCCAGGACGTACGCGACAAGGTTGCGCTTGCCCGCGCAAACCTGCCGCAGGATGCCGAACAATCCATCGTGCAGAAGGTCGATCCGGATGCGCAGCCGATCATGTCGGTGATGATTGCGGGCGACCTGCCGATCCGCGACCTGACGCATTTCGCCGACAAGACCGTCAAGGAAAGACTGCAGCGCATTTCCGGCGTCGGTTCCATCGACCTCGTGGGCGGGCGTATGCGCGAGGTGCGCATCTGGCTCGATGCGGTGAAGATGCGCGCCTATGGCGTGACGGCCGACGACGTGGCCGCCGCCATCCGGCGCGAACATGCCGAAATTCCGGGCGGGCGGCTCGAAGCGGAAGGCGGCCTCTCCGAATTCTCCATGAAGACGAAGGGCGAAGTCTCAACGGTCGAGGGCTTCCGCAATATTCTCGTCGCCTTCCGGCAGGATGGCGCACCCACGACGATCGGCGATGTGGCGCGGGTCGAGGACGGCATGGAGGATGAACGCTCCTATGCGGAACTCAACGGCAAGCGCGGCGTCTCTCTCGAAATCCGCAAGCAGTCCGGACGCAACACAGTGGAAGTGGCGCGGGCGATCCGGCAGGAGCTCGACGAAGTCCGCAAGATCGCGCCGGAAAGCGTCAACATCGAAACGGCACGCGATACGGCGGTCTTCATCGAAGGGTCGGCGGCGGACGTTTTCGTCGACATTCAGCTCGGCATCGTTCTCGTGATTGCGGTGACGCTGGCCTTCCTGCTGTCGATCCGCGCGACGCTGATCGTTGCCGTTGCGATGCCTACCTCTCTGATCGCGACGTTCTTTTCATTTTACATGATGGACTTCACCATCAACATGATGACGCTGATGGCCTTGTCGCTTGCGGTCGGCCTTCTGGTGGACGATGCCATCGTCGT
>JAJLKS010000376.1:0-3837 GCA_033838765.1 Alphaproteobacteria bacterium | reverse complement strand
CTGCTGGCGGAGAACGTTCGTCGCCGCGTTCAGCGTGTCGATGAAGGAACGGATGTCGGCATCGGCCTGGAAGCCGTGATTGCCGGATTCATTGGCGACAGTGCCGATGTTCAGCAGGCCTTCGGGCGTCAGGTTCACGCCTTCGATGTCGAGCTGCGATGTCTGCTCGGCGTTGAAGAACACGCTGAGGAGATCGCCCTTCAGCAGGTTCACGCCCTTGTAGCTGGCGTCGCTGGCGAGCTGTTCGATCTGCTCGCGCAGATTGTTGAAGTCGCGTTCGAACTTGTCGCGGTTCACGCCTTCCGTGGAAGCGGTGCGGCTGCCGAGAAGGGCGGCAAGGCTGACCGGCGTGCCGGCATCGTCCGCCGTGATCGCGAGGTCGCGGCCACTGGCTGCCGAGAATTCGAGGGTGCCGTCATCGTTGAGCGTGGCCGTCAGCGGCTCGTCGCCATCGAAGGTGTCATTGGCCCAGTCGATGAGGTCCTGAACGGTCGCCACTTCGGTCGAGTCGGCGCCGATCGCGATCGTCTCGGAGACGTCACCAACAGTGATGGTGATGGAGTCGCCTGTGCCGAGTGCGCCGAGGCCTGCCAGTGCGACACCGCCAGTGAGGGCGCCGCCCGTCTGGTTGCCGGTGACGACGGTCGCCTTGATCTTGGTTTCAAGAGCCTGGTTGGCAACGGCCTTCATGCTCTCGACAAGCTTGACGATCGACTTGATGCCCTGATCGGCCGCTTCGAGCGTCTTGACCGCCTGGCCCATCGCATCGAGCAGGTTGTTCAGGTCGGATGCCCGATTGTTCAGGCCCTGAGCCGTGAAAAACGAGGTCGGGCTGTCGATCGCGCTGCGGACCTTGAGGCCGGTAGCAAGGCGAAGCTGCGTCTGGTCGAGCATCTTCGCGGTGTTCTGCATGCTGAGCAGATTTGACCGGATCGCACCGGAAAGGACCACATCAGCCATTGTCTTTACCCTCCAGGGTTCTAGCCTGCCGTTTCAACACGGCACGAGCACTACACTCGGTGTTAATCATTAATTCGACGTAAACAGCGGAATCCAAAGTTCGATATGGACCTGAACCGTCGTCTTGCCGAACCGGGTGCCTGAGTGGCCTGTGCCGTACTCCGCATCCGTCAATTGCATCTGGCATCCCAGTCGCAAATGCCGGGCCAGTTTCAAAGCATAATAAAATCAATGGGTTATGGTTTTCCGCCGGGGCGGGGGGTCGGCAAGTTCCCCCTTTTCGGGGAAAGTTTTGCCGGGCCGGAGGGGCAAGTTGTGCCCCTTGGAGGTGGAAGCGGGTCTTGCTTCAGCCGCGCAGGTAGCGGGCGATATCCGCGATCATCGCGGCCGCCATCTTCGGCTTGTCGGTCGAACGGCCGATGTCATAGCAGCGAAGGCTCGGGAACCATGGCATGCGGTCCGTGCCAAGCCTCGTCCAGATCCGGGCGGCGCCATAATGGAAGGTGGGCACGCCCAGGCCGCCTGCAAGGGCGACCGGAAAGCTCGGCGGTCCGACCGTCGCATCGAGGCAGGATGTGAGAGCGGCAGCGCCATCGAGATCGGTGAAGAGGTCGAGGCCCGGCATGCAATGCAGCGTCAGGCCGCGCTCGCGGCGCAACTCATCGGCTTCCCGTTCCACATTCGTGTATTGCAGGTTGACGACCTTGACGCCTTCGATCTCGAACAGGGCGGCCCAGTCGGCAAGCTGCGTATAATAGATGGAGCGAAGGTCGTTCACCTTCCCCGATGTCCAGGAAATGCCGATCTTCGGGCCGGGGCCGAGGCTTTCCAGCCATTCGCGGCACTCGGCAATGCGCGCGGCATCGGGCACGAGGGGGCTGACGGCAGGCGGGAAATCGGCAACGCGACGGCGAAGCTGCGCGGCGACAAGGCCGGCAGGCGCCGTGTAGTCGAAGTCGACCTCGCCATAATTGCCGAGCCCGGTCGAACGCCATGCTTCCTGGCGAACCGTCGCAGACGGCCATGTGCGTTGATACAGCGGCACGAGGCGCGCATCGGTTTCAATAATGACGTGGCCGGCACGCGCGATGAGATCTGTGTAGCAGGTGGAGAAGTGGATATCGTCGCCGAGGCCCTGCTCGCGCCAGACCATGATCGTCTTGCCGGTGAGGTCCTGGCCTTCCCAGATGAGGCCGGGGAAGGGACGAAAGGGCTGGCGCTGACCGCAGGCAAAGCCGAAGCCATACATGTCCCAGCCTTCTTCCGTGTAGCCGGTGGACAGCAGCGTGCGGGCAAGGTTCCAGCGGGCGGCATCGCATTCCGGGTCGATGGTCAGCGCGCGCCGGAGCGCTTCGAGCGCGTCGTGCTGTCGATCCAGGATTTCAAAGAGCGCCGCAAGATTGGTCCAGGTCTGGGCGATGCCGGGATTGATCTCGATGGAGCGGCGATAACAGGCGAGCGCGTCGTCGAACAGCTTGGTGCCGGTCAGCACCTTGCCGAGCATTCCATAGGCGGTGGCGGAATCCGGCTTCAGTTCGATGGCGCGGGAAATGAGGTCGACGGCGCGCTGCTTCTCGCCCATCTCGTCCACAAGAACGCCGAGATTGATGAGGGAGGGGACATTGCCGGGCTCGGCCTCAAGGAGGCGCCCATAGAGGCTGCGGGCCTGCGCATTGTGCTTCACGCTGGCGCAGAGCACTGCAAGGTCGAAGACATGGGCGAGATTGCCGCCTGCCTCGCTTGCAGCCCGGTCGAGCAGCGCGACGGCTTCGGCCTGCTGGCCCATCGCGATCAGGCACTGGATGAGGCCGGTGAGCGCACCCATATGCGCCGGCTCGGCGGCGAGCACCTTGCGGTAGCGGGCGGCTGCGTCTTCATGACGGTCGCGGGCCTGAAGGCGCTGGCCCTGCGCGAACCTGCGCTCGGTGTCGCTGTCGCTGCTGGGGCGCCGCTTGGTCATGGTGGACATTCGAATGCTGCCCCGGTTGGCGAGGAGTGGATCGGTCCACATCATTTCGGCCCGGCATGGTTACCACCGGGTTAACAAATACCGAAATGGAGCTATGAGGTCAGACGCGGGCGTCGAGCGTGAGCGAGCCGCTGCCTGCGGCAGTGGCGGCGCGGCGCGGCGCGGCGGCATTTGCGCCGTAGCCGAGTGCTGGTGCGGCCTTTTCGCTCATGGCATTCGCCACCATGCGGATGAGGCCTTCGGAGACCGAGCGGGCGGCGGCAAGCGCCTCGCCGTTCAGGAGAAGGAGCCGGTCGAGTTCGATCATCCCGGCCTTCAGCCTTGCGACACGTTCGGCGGGGGCGCGGTCGATGAGTTCCTTGCGGGTCTGCACGGAGCGGACGTCGAGCGCATATTCATTGGCAAGGCGGGTCTTTTCGGCCTGCAGGTTGGCCACTTCCTCGCGGTTGCGGCTTCGCAGGGCCTCGGTTTCCCGGGCGATCACTTCGCCAAGTTCAATGGTGACAGCGGTCATGCGGTCGACGAGTTCGGCCGGAGCCAGCGCCTCGGCAGGGGTGCGGCGCTTGTCGCTCATCGGGACGCCTCCTGAAGCTTGAGAATTTCGCGATAGATGTCGTCGGCGATGCCGATGCCGCCGGCCCGGGAGACTTCGCGGCCATACTGATCGACCAGCAGCGAGCGGAACATGGTTTCGCCGGGGCCGCCGCTGAAGGGGCCTTGCTGCTCCATGCCGTCATACATCGACTGGAAAAGGGTCGAGACAAACTGGGCCTCGAAATCCTTTGCGGCTTCCCAGGCGCGCGGGTCGCGGGCGCCATGCGCTGCCGCTGCGGACCCGGCGGCCTTTGCGGGCATATGGGAGGCGAGGGCGGCGAGTGCTTCCATCACATCACCTCGATTTCGGCCTG
>JAJLKS010000375.1:0-2255 GCA_033838765.1 Alphaproteobacteria bacterium | reverse complement strand
TCGACGATTTCAGCCTTCGGCAAGACGAATGCGGGCAAGCTCGCCCCTCGGCAGCGAGCCAAGCAGCCGCTCGACGCTCGCTCCGCTGACGGGATGGCGCCAGCCCGGTGCGACCTCCCGGAGCGGCACCAGTACAAAACCGCGCCCGCTAATCCCCGGATGCGGCAAGGCAATTGGCATTCCTGCGACCCCGCTTCGTCCGCTCCGGCCCGGTGTCACAAGCCCCCAATAGTCCAGAAGATCGATATCGATGACCCGCGGCGCCCAGCGGTCCCGCCGCACCCGGCCGAACAGGCTCTCGACCCTGTGCAATTTCTGAAGAAGTGCCTCCGGGGGGTCCGCCGCCTCGATTTCAGCCACTGAATTAACATAATCCGGCTGAACATAGTCTGCCAGAGCCGGAGTCCGGTAGAACGGCGCGACATTCACGACACGAATTCCAAAAGACGGCATCGCATCGAGCGCGGCGCGCAGCGTCGCCATCGGGCCGCCACACGAGCCTGGAAGATTGGCACCAAGTGCAATGATGATTTTATTCATCGGGATCAGACCGTGTGTTTCGAAGTAAATCGGCAGCTTTGGCGGAGAAGATTTTTTCCGGGCCTTGCCGGGAACCTTGCGCGATCCACTATTCAGGCTCTAAGTCTGTGCAGGAAACTTTTGCCCCGCCAGATGAATCGCCGTCAGATCTTTTCGTGTAACCGCATTACCGGTTGGAGTTTTTGAATGATTTTTTATCCGCATGAACGAATGGCACTTTTCATCGATGGCGCGAACCTCTATTCCGCCGCCCGTGGCCTCGGCTTCGATATCGACTACAAGCGCCTTCTGGACCATTTCCGCAGCAAGGGAACGCTGATCCGCGCCTTTTACTACACTGCCCTGCTTGAAGATCAGGAATATTCGCCGCTCCGCCCGCTGATCGACTGGCTCGACTATAACGGCTACGCGGTTGTGACGAAGCCTGCCAAGGAATTCACCGATGCAAGCGGCCGCCGCCGCATCAAGGGCAATATGGATATCGAGCTTGCGATCGACGCTCTCGAAATTGCCGACAAGCTTGACCACATGATCATTTTTTCCGGCGACGGCGATTTCCGCCGTCTGGTCGATGCGCTTCAGCGCAAGGGCAAGCGCGTGACGGTCGTCTCGACCATGCGCAGCCAGCCACCCATGATCGCCGACGAGCTTCGCCGTCAGGCAGACCAGTTCATCGATCTCGAAAGCATGCGCGATATCGTGGGACGCAGCCACTCCGACCGCCCCGCCCCGCCATTGCGCAACGACGATGACTACGACTACGACGACGAAGATGACGACCAAGGCAGCAATTCCGCCCGTGCCTGACGCGCCGTCGATGACCGCCCCCGCCGAAGCGCCGCTCGACTGTCCGCTTTGCCCGCGCCTCGTCGCCTATCGCCGCGACAATGACGCAGCGCATCCAGACTGGTTCAACGCACCGGTTCCCTCGTTCGGCGATGCGAATGCCCGCCTCCTGATCGTTGGCCTTGCGCCCGGCGTGCAGGGCGCAAACCGCACGGGCCGTCCCTTCACCGGCGATTATGCAGGCGATCTTCTGTACGGCACGCTGATCGAATTCGGCTTTGCAGAGGGCAGCTACGACGCCCGGCCCGATGACGGCCTCGAACTCAAGGGCGCCATGATCACGAATGCCGTGCGCTGCGTTCCGCCGCAGAACAAGCCGATGCCTGCCGAAGCAAGGAACTGCCTTCCTTTTCTTGAATCGCGCATCGCCGCATTGCCGCAGCTGAAGGCAATCCTCGCGCTTGGCCGCATTGCCCATGACGCGGTTCTGTCCGCTCAAGGCATGCGAAAGGCTACAGCCGCATTCGGCCACGGCGCGACACATGAACTGCCCGGCGGCATCACGCTTTTCGACAGCTATCACTGCTCTCGCTACAACACGAATACGCGACGCCTGACGCCGGAAATGTTCCAGAGCGTCTTCAGTGCAATAAAGACCTGCCTCGAAAACTGAAGGACCTCAGCCCTTCTCCCGCATCAGCCGCGCCTTGTCGCGCTCCCAGCTGCGTTCCTTCAACGTCTCGCGCTTGTCGGCGAGCTTCTTGCCTTGCGCAAGACCGATCTCGACCTTCACGAAGCCCTTGTCGTTGAAATACATCTTCAGCGGCACGATCGTCATGCCCTGCCGCTGCACGGCCGCCACCAGCTTGTCGATCTCGCGCCTGTGCAGCAGCAGCTTTCGCGGCCGCCGCGTCTCGTGGTTGAACCGG
>JAJLKS010000374.1:0-3344 GCA_033838765.1 Alphaproteobacteria bacterium | reverse complement strand
AGCGCATTGCTGCTTTTTTCGGAAATGCCCCGTCCGTTTGGCGTGACAACCATCACCATCATCTGGCTTCCGCTCTCATCGCCCCGCAGCGGGAACGCGGCCACTTCGACTTCCGAGGCAATGCCGCGGCCATATTCCTCTGTGTGGATAGTGCGGAAAGCGCAGGGCAACGCGTGAGCGGCTCTCATCCTTGAAAGGGCGCGCATCACTTGTTCGGGCTTGCTGAAGTCGCCGTAGCGCCGCCCGGTAATGTCGACGCCCTGATGCTCGGCAAGCCCCGTGCCCACCAGCCGGAAAACGATATCGTTCTCCAGCGCCTCTGCAATCACGAGAAAGGGCAAAAGTGGCGCAATTTCCGAGCTGACGCGAAAATCGCCGCGAAGCGGGACCTTTTCCCCGTTCTTTCTCAAGTCCCGCCAGTATCTTTCGAGCTTTTTGCCCTGTTCGGTCCTCTCCGAAGTCGCCATTGAGTATTGCCCGCCGCCCTTTAAGCAGAATCAAAGTTGTTGAGGAAGGATACGCTTTCCACTTCCAGGGTAAAACCGCAATTGTGCCGAATTGGCACAGGCTTTCGGGAATTGAATCTTGCGGATCGCGATCACATCGAGAATGACGTGCCGCAGCCGCAGGAAGAGGTCGCGTTAGGATTGGCGATCTTGAAGGAAGAGCCAATCAGGTCGTCGACATAGTCGATCTCCGAGCCCGCGAGATAATCGACAGACACGGCGTCGATCAGAACGGTCGCGCCATCGCGTTCCAGCACAAGATCGTCGTCATTTCTGGCGGTATCCAGCGTAAATCCATATTGAAAACCCGAACAGCCGCCCCCCTGAACGGAAACGCGCAAAAAGGTGCCGTCGGCTTCGCCCTTGAGGATGTGGGCTACCTGCGTCGCGGCATGTGCCGTGATCGTGACGGGCGTGGAGGTGGCAGGCGGTTCGGCTGTCAGCATATCGGTCATTGCGGTTTCGGCTTTCAACGCTAGTCGAATTAGCTTAGCAGATATGTAAGCGCGGGGGCGCTCGTTTTCAAACGAGATGAGAGCTAAGTCCATATCAAATCGAGGGTTTATCGTGCCGATTGCCAACCCTGCAGCTACCGCATCCTTTGCGACCAAGGCGGAGGAGACGAGGGGGAGGCTCCATCCCGAGCCGGAAAGTGCAACACGCACGGCATTCCAGCGCGACCGGGACCGGATCATCCATTCGGTTGCCTTCCGGCGTCTCAAATACAAGACGCAGGTCTTCGTCTATCACGAGGGGGACAACTACAGGACGCGCCTTTCGCATTCGCTGGAGGTTTCCCAGATCGCCCGCTCCATAGCGCGGGTTCTGGGGCTCGACGAAGATCTGGCGGAGACGCTGGCGCTTGCGCACGACCTCGGTCATACCCCCTTCGGGCATGCCGGTGAGACTGCGCTTGATGGCTGCATGAAGGATATTGGCGGATTCGACCACAATGCCCAGACATTGCGGATCGTGACGAAGCTCGAACGCCGTTACGCCGAATTCGATGGCCTGAATCTCACCTGGGAAACCCCCCACCCTCTGGTGAAACATAACGGCCCGGTGATCGTGCCGGGTATCGGCATGGGCGACCTGCCGCGAGCCATCGCCGAATATGCCGAGACGCAGGATCTCGAGCTTGAAAGTTTTGCCGGGCCGGAGGCCCAGGTCGCCGCGCTGGCCGACGATATTGCCTACAACAACCACGACATCGATGACGGGTTGCGTGCCGGACTGTTCGGCATCGACGACCTGTTGGCGCTGCCGCTTGTCGGCGATGTGTTTCGCCGTGTGATGGACCGCTATCCGGGGCTGGAGGAGGCACGTGTCATCCACGAGGCGGTCCGCGAGCTGATCGGCACCATGATCGCCGATGTGCTGGATGAAACGAGGGCGCGGCTGGCTGCGGCACAGCCGGAAACGGCAGCAGATATTCGCGCCATGGGCAGGCCGCTGGTCGGGTTTACGCCTGAAATGAACGAACACAATGCGGCGCTGAAAGCCTTCCTGTTTGCACGCATGTACCGCCACTATCGTGTCAACCGCTCGATGAGCAAGGCGCAGCGCATCGTCCAGGATCTGTTCGGGCTGCTTCATCGCTCGCCGGATCAGTTGCCGCCGGAATGGCAGCAGGGCTGCGACGGGCCGGCCGGCTTCAAGACTGCGCGCCGGGTCTGCGACTATATTGCGGGCATGACCGACAAGTTCGCCATCGAGGAGCATCAGCGGCTCTTCGATCTCCACGATCCACGCTCCTGAGCGGTTCCTCATGTGGCTGGAAACGGCCGGGTCTCGCGGCTAGAGTGCGCGCCCGGCAGGGTCCATAAGTGGCGGCAGATATGAATATTTTTCGGTATTTCGGGGAACGGGTCGAGGCGGCGGTCGGCGCGCTTGCCGCAGAGGGCGTCTTGCCGCCGGGGCTTGACCTTGCCCGCATCACCGTGGAGCCGCCCCGCGATCCGGGCCATGGCGACCTTTCGACCAATGCTGCCATGGTGCTTGCCAAACCGGCGGGGGCGAAACCGCGCGAACTCGCCGACAGTATCGCGGCGAAGCTGGCCGCCGAGGAATCCGTCATCGAGGTATCGGTGGCCGGGCCCGGCTTCATCAACCTGCGGCTGAACCCTGCCTTCTGGCTCGCCCGTATTCCCGACATCCTGCGCGCAGGCGATGCCTATGGGGCGAGCGATCTCGGTACCGGCGAAGCGGTGAATGTCGAGTATGTTTCGGCGAATCCCACAGGGCCGATGCATGTCGGCCATGTGCGCGGCGCGGTCTTTGGCGATGCGCTGGCGAACCTGCTCGAAAAGGTCGGCTACAGGGTCTGCCGCGAATATTACATCAACGATGCCGGCGGGCAGATCGAAGTGCTGGCAAGAAGCGCCATGCTGCGTTACCGCGAGGCGCTGGGCGAGACGATCGAAATTCCCGAGGGGCTTTATCCTGGCGACTATCTGAAGCCGGTCGGCCAGTCGCTTGCCGCCACGCATGGCAAGGCCCTGCTCGAAATGGAAGAGGCCGCCGCGCTGAAGATTGCGCGCGAGACGGCCGTCGAAGCGATGATGGAGCTGATACGCGGCGACCTCGCCGTGCTTGGCATCACGCATGAGGTATTCTTCTCGGAACTGTCGCTCCACAGGTCAGGCGCCGTGGAGAAGACGCTGAAGAAGCTCGAGGACAAGGGGCTTATCTATGTCGGCACCCTCGAGCCGCCCAAGGGCGAGCTTCCCGACGATTGGGAACCACGGCCACAGACATTGTTCCGCTCGACGCAGTTCGGTGACGATACCGACCGGGCGCTCAAGAAGTCGGACGGCAGCTGGACCTATTTCGCGCCCG
>JAJLKS010000373.1:0-1710 GCA_033838765.1 Alphaproteobacteria bacterium | reverse complement strand
GTCGGCGAAAGCGACCTTGGCGCGAATGCCAATCGCATCCGAACCTATCTTCATGCACTGAAGATGAACCTCGCTGAAGCGGGGTAAGACGCTTCTCAGGCCAGCCTGTACTCGCTCGAAAGCGATGGCCGTCCGTCTGTGCGTACCACGCCGCGCGCGACGAGATGCTCCATATGCGCGAGCACGGAGCGCGCCGCAGCGGGATAGAGCCTCTTGTCCACCGCCGCATACATGACGGGCACCATGTCCTGGATGCGCGTGCGGCCGGCGGCAAGCTGCTCCATGATCTGGCGCTCGCGGTCTTCGCGGTGCGCGATGAAGGAACGCACGAAGGGTTTGGGATCGGTGATCGCGGGCCCGTGCGTCGGCCAGTAGATGTCGTCGTCGCGCTCAAGGAGGAGATGGAGCGAAGCCATGTATTGCTCCATGTTTCCATCGGGCGGGCTGACGATGCTGGTCGACCAGCCCATCACGTGATCGCCGGTGTAGAGCGCTTTTTCTTCCAGAAGTGCAAAGCACATATGGTTCGAGGTGTGGCCAGGCGTATAGACGCATTCGACTGTCCAGCCATCGCCCTCGATGATATCGCCGTGACCGATCTCGACATCCGGCACGAACTCCATGTCGCCATCTTCTTCGACCTGCACATCGTCGCGGCCCTGCTGGCCGGAACCATGCGGCCCGAAGCCATAGGTCTCGGCCCCGGTGAGAGCCTTGAGCGGCTTTGCAGCAGGAGAGTGGTCGCTATGCGTATGCGTGATGAGGATGTGGCTGACGGTCTCGCCCTCGAGCGCGCGGAGCAGCGCCTCGACATGCTCGTTGAGCATGGGGCCGGGATCGATGACCGCCACGTCGCCATGGCCAATGATATAGGTGCCTGTGCCCTTGTAGGTGAAGGCCGAAGGGTTCTTCGCAACGACGCGCCGGATCAGCGGCGATACCTCGTCGCAATCGCCATATTCGAACTCGATCTCGCGCACATAAGGAATCTGAATTGCCATGGGGCCTCCCGTTCGGGCGGAGATTGGACCCTTCGGGCGTCCGCTGCAACAGGCGGTGCGTCAGCTTGCCTTCTGGAATTGTGCGGGCCGGTTGCGGATGCCGCCCTGCGTCATGCGCGCGAGATTGTTGCGCATCCGCACCAGCATCTCGACGCATTGCATGCGCTCTTCTTCCGTGAAGCCCGCATAGGCCTGATCGAGGATTTCGTCGCCCGCTTCCCACATCTGGTCGAGCAGGGGCTGTGCCTTGGCGGTCAGGAAGAGCTGCTGGGCGCGGCGGTCGTTCGGGTCCGGCCGCCGCTCGACAAGGCCAAGCGAGACCAGCTTGTCGATAAGGCGGGCAACCGTGATCGGCTGCACTTCGAGAAGATCGGCAAGGCCGACCTGATTGAGCCCCTGATGGCGCGAAAGATGGGCGAGCGCCCCCCATTGTGCCTGGGTGAGCCCGCTGACGCGCTCGTTGAAGGCGACTTTCATGAAGCGGGAATTGTCGCGCAGCAGGAAGCCGGTGCTGCGTTCCGGATTCTGATTGGTGGACATCTGAAACCGTTTCAAAACTGAAGTGTTACGCACTTAATAAGGATGCCTCATTATATCGATATGCCTTTACGCTGCGCAAGCAGGGTAAAAGCGCGAAAAAAGGCGCAGCGGTGGTCCGCTGCGCCCCGGGGCGGCAAGATTTTCGGTGGTCAGTAGACAGTTGCGATGT
>JAJLKS010000372.1:0-3373 GCA_033838765.1 Alphaproteobacteria bacterium | reverse complement strand
GACGATGTTCTCGGCCATGTCGTGGTCGCCATAGGTGATGAAAATCTTGGTGCCGGTGATGAGATAGCTGCCGTCGCCCTGCGGCACGGCCTTCGCCTTCAGCGCATTGAGGTCGGAGCCCGCCTGCGGCTCGGTCAGGTTCATCGTGCCGGTCCATTCGCCGGAGATGAGTTTCGGCAGGTAGCGCTGCTTCTGCTCCTCCGTGCCATGCGCCGTCAGAGCCTCGATGGCGCCTTGCGAGAGGATCGGGCAGAGGCCGAAGGACATGCAGGCCGCATTCCACATTTCCTGCATGGCAACGGCGAGCGCGGTCGGCAGACCCTGCCCGCCATAGTCGGGCGTCGCGGCGAGGCTCCCCCAGCCACCCTCTACCCATTTGCGATAGGCGTCGGCCAGCGCCGGATAGACGGATACGCCATCCTCGCCGAGCTTCAGGCCATGCTTGTCGGCGGCGCGATTGAGGGGCGCCAGCACATCGGCGGCGAGCTTCGCGCCTTCTTCCATCACCGACTCAACGAGATCGGCCGACACATCCTCGAAAGCGCCCCGCCCGATGAGGCCGGAAAGCCCTGCGACCTCGTTCAGCGTGAAAGCCATGTCGCGAACCGGCGGGCGATATGTCATGTAGGGCTCCTCAAGCACTGCAGGGCATGGAAAAGGCTCGTTTCCGGCCTTTTACTGTATTCTCCGGCCCCTGTGTACCGGATCGAAGGGTGGTTTGCGTGGCGGAATGCCTCAGCGCGACGGCGGAAACGATTGAAAAGGCAGGCGCGGCGCTCCGCGAAGGGCGGCTCGTCGCCTTTCCGACCGAGACCGTCTATGGACTCGGGGCCGATGCCACCAATGATAGGGCGGTCGCGAGCATTTTCGAGGCCAAGGGCCGGCCGCGCTTCAACCCGCTGATCGTCCACCTGACGAGCCTCGCCGAAGCGGAAACGCATTGCGTATTCAATGCCGAAGCGGAACGCCTCGCCCGCGCCTTCTGGCCCGGCGGGCTGACGCTGGTGCTGCCGCGCCGCTCGGATACGCCGCTTTCGCTTCTCGTCAGCGCCGGGCTCGAAACGGTGGCGCTTCGCGTGCCCGCCCATGAGGTGGCGCAGTGGCTTTTGAAGGCCGCGGCCCGTCCCATCGCCGCCCCGTCCGCTAATCCATCCGGCAAGGTGAGCCCGACAAGCGCCGCCCATGTCATGGAAGGGCTGGGTAACGCACCGGAGCTGGCCTTCGTCATCGATGGCGGGTCCTGCCCGCTTGGCCTCGAATCCACCGTTGTCGGATTTCCGGACGGCGTGGCCACGCTCTTCCGCCCCGGCGCGGTGGCGCGGGAGGAAATCGAGAAGGTTCTGGGCAAGCCGCTTGCCGATGCGGATGCCGCTTCCGGCGAGGAAGGCCGCGCCTCGCCCGGCCAGCTCGAAAGTCACTACGCGCCGGGCTCGCCTCTCCGCCTCGATGCAACGGCGGTTGGCGATGACGAGGCGCTGCTCGCGTTCGGGTCCGATGCGCCGCGCGCGGACATTTCGATGAACCTTTCTCCATCCGGCGACCTCACGGAAGCCGCCGCCAATCTCTTCGCCATGCTGCGCGCGATCGACAAACAGGCATCAGGCCGGGTGATCGCCGTCTCGCCCATCCCCATGACGGGACTTGGCGAGGCGATCAACGACCGGCTGAAGCGTGCGGCGGCGCCGAGGGTCTAGGCGGTCTCACCGATCAGAAGCGTCGGCACGCCGCAGGTCGGTTTGCGGATGGTCGAGACTTCGGTGCCGGGCTTGCGGCCCACACGGACCTCCGACACATCGAGCCCGGCCTTGCCGATCCGCGCCGTGGCGGCCGCGACCGAATCGACGTTCCAGGCAATGCCCCAGAACCCTTCGCTCTTCGGCGCCTTCTCCTTGTCGAGCATTTCCACCACTTCGATGGTGAGGCCGCCCGCGCGGAAGAAAAGCTGGCGGACGCCCCATTCGGGTTTGGTCTGGTCGAGCGCGAGGCGGATGCCGAGCTTGCCGCCGAAGAGCGCTTTGCAGCGTTCGGCATCTGGCGTCATGATGACGACGTGGTCGCAGGCCGAAACGGCCTCGCCTTCCGGCACGCCGGCCGCGAGCGGCGCGGGCGGCAGCGCGTCTTCCGGGCTCAGATGCTGGATCCCCAGCATGAAAAGGCCCAGCACTTCATCCTTCGGCATGGCGATGGTGCGCCATTCGCGGATCGCGCCCGTCACCTCGTCGCGGCCCTTGCCATCGACGGGCGCGCCGGATTTCAGCCCCCGCGCATTGAAGGCCTCCGTCGCGGCGGCGGCATCGGCAAGGCCGAGCACGATGCCGTAAAGCCCTTCGCCATGCGCGTCGAGATGGGCCTTCAGCGCATCCGCATTCGCGCCTTCGGCGATGGGGGCATAGAGTTCCACATAGGTATTCTTCAGGCGATACAACACGTTACCCGTGCCGACGCCGGGATGGACGCCCTTCCATGAGGGTTCGCGGCCGAAGATCGACGTATAGGTTTTCTCCGCTTCCTTCAGGTCGCGGACGGCGATGATGATGTGGTCGACGCAGGTAACTTCGCTCATGGGGGCAAACTCCGGCTGAAAACGCGCGGCACTCTAGAAGCAAACCGGGCGGCCCGCCAGCGGCCTGAATCTGCAAGGTAATTTGCACTTATCCCCGGGTAGGGCGAGTGGGGTTATGATCCACATAAATCGGACCAAAGGAAATTCGCACCCATGCCCCATTCCCCTGCCCGCCTGAAAGAGATGCTCGACGAAGGCACACGTCAATTTGGCGTGCCGGGGGCGTCGCTGGCTGTCTGGGCGGGAGAAACGCTTTCGGAGGCGTCGGCCGGCGTCTGCAATATCGAGACTGAAGTGCCGGTCACTTCCGACACGCTGTTCCAGATCGGCTCCATCACCAAGCTCTACACGGCGGCGCTCGCCATGCAGCTTGCCGAGGAAGGAAAACTCGCGCTCGATGCGCCGATGCGCGACGTCCTGCCGGACTTCAAGGTGAAGGATGAAAGCGTTGCCGCGCGGGTGACGCTTCGCCACCTGCTGTCACATACAAGCGGCATCATGGGCGATTATTTCAAGGATGCAGGACGCGGCGAGGACCGGGTGGCGAGGTTCACCGCGATGATGGCAGCTCTCGATCAGGTGCATGAACCCGGCGAGATGTTTTCCTACTGCAATACGGGCTTCGTCGCCGCGGGCCGCATGATCGAGGCGGCAAACGGTACGACATGGGACAAGGCAATCCGCCAGCGGCTCGCCAAACCTCTCGATACGCCCTCTTTCTCCACGCTGCCGGAACAGGCGATGCGCTACCAGACGGCGATCGGACATCTCGGGAGCCCGGGCAAACTCTTCGTCACGCCGATCGCCTAT
>JAJLKS010000371.1:0-2558 GCA_033838765.1 Alphaproteobacteria bacterium | reverse complement strand
GCCGCAACATGCAGATCGTGTTTCAGGACCCTTTCGGTTCGCTCAGTCCGCGCATGTCGGTGTCCGAAATCGTCGGCGAGGGACTTGAAATCCAGCACCCGGAAATGAGCGCGGCGGACCGGCGGGCGCAGGTGACGGAGGCGCTGCGCGAAGTCGGGCTCGACCCTGCCATGCAGGACCGCTATCCGCATGAATTTTCCGGCGGGCAGCGCCAGCGCATCGCCATTGCGCGCGCCATGGCGCTAAAACCGCGCTTCGTGATGCTGGACGAGCCGACATCGGCGCTCGACATGTCGGTGCAGGCGCAGATCGTGGACCTGTTGCGCGATCTGCAGCGCCGCCACAACCTCGCCTATCTCTTCATCAGCCATGACCTGAAGGTGGTGCGCGCGCTTGCCGACGACATTATCGTGATGAAGGGCGGCAAGGTGGTGGAAGCAGGCAGCGCCGACGAGATTTTCGATCGTCCGCAAACCGAATACACGCGCGCGCTGATGGCGGCCGCCTTCGATCTCGAGGCATCGCCGGAAGGCATCGTCGCGGGGTGAGCTATCGCTGGGCGAAGCGCTTGATGCTCGTCACATGGCCGGCGTCGGAGCGCGCGATGCGCGACATGGCGATGTCGAGGCGCTCGACCGCGACCTGCATGTGGTGGGCATTCGCGTGAATCATCCGCTCGGCATCCACCATAATGCCGACATGGCCGCGCCAGAAAACGAGGTCGCCGCGGCGGAGCGAAGTGAAGTCGATCGGTTCGCGGAGCGGCTCACCAAGCGTCGTTTCCTGCATGTCGGTGTCGCGCAGGGAAGAAATGCCCGCCCGCTCCAGCGACATCTGCACAAGGCCCGAACAGTCGAGGCCGAGACTGTCGCGCCCGCCCCAGAGATAGGGTACGCCGAGAAATTCCTCTGCGACGGCAACGAAATCTCGGACATGGGCGCCGACGGGCGCAAGATGCGCGGTGAAGACGAAGCCGCCGCCTTCTATCTCGCTGAAATTTCCCCTGGCGCCCGTCACCCTGAGTTTCGCGTTCATGGAGAGCGGCGTTGCGGGCCGCGTCTTCAGATCGGCCTTGGGATAAATGAAGCTGCGCAGCGCGGCGACGGTGTGCGTCGGCTGAACGACACGCGCACCAAGGCCTTTCAGATCGACATAGCCAACATAATCGTCGAGCGCGGCCTGACCCCAGGCCCAGCCATTCTTTTCCTCATAGACACGGAACGTCTCGCCGAAAAGCAGTTGCGTATCCATCGGCGCGGCGGGTTCGGGCTCGCGCAACAGGGCGAGGTTCGGCAGGATGACGCGGCGGTCGACGCCCTCCACGAAGCGCGATGCCTTGACCTCACCCCTCAGATGCGCAGCGGCAAGATCGTCGCGATAGGGATTGAGGCGGCGATCGGGCCCGCGCGGGCGGCTCATGCGATGAGGCCCCGCGAGGAACGGACAATGATCTCGGCGAAGTCGCGCATGAAGGCGGCGCCCTTCACCGTTCGCTGGACGAGCACATTACGGCGGTCGGCATCGTCGCGCAGACGCTTCAGGAGATCGAGACCGCCCAGCGTGTCCAGCGCGCGGGTGATCGCCGGCTTCGAGACGCCGAGCGTTGCCGCCAGTCCCCTGACGGTGTGCGGCGGCGGATCGAGATAGACGATGAACATGATCGCAAGCTGCCTCGACGACAAGTCGGGCCCTTCCTGACGGACCGACTGAAGCACCACATCGTGCCAGAGCGACAAAGCCTGAACGGGCTTCAACTCCCCGGCAGCGGGCATGGAAAGTTCCGGCATGGCGTTCCCCCCAACGCAACCCCGACCTCTGCCCGGTTTCCTCCGTTCCGGGCCCGTATCAGTCTAGCGGCGGGAACGGAACCGGCAAGCCTCACGCGCCATATCGGCGGCGGATAAGGTGATACAGGGCGCGGATACCCTGTGCCTCGCCGCCGACGGGGCGGCCGGGCCGAGGCTTCGGCGCCCAGCCGTAAATGTCGAAATGCACATAGGCGCGGGCCTTTTCGACGAAGCGGCGCAGGAAAAGCGCCGCCGTGACCGAGCCCGCAAATGGCCCGTCCGAGACATGGTTCACATCCGCGATCTTGCTCTCGAGCCAGCTGTCATAGGGCTTCCAGAGCGGCATGCGCCACATCGGGTCGGCCATGGCAACGGCGGAGGCCGCGAGTTCGGCGGCGAGCGCATCGTCGTCGGTGTAGAAAGGGGGCAGGTCCGGCCCGAGCGCGGTGCGCGCGGCGCCTGTGAGCGTCGCCATGTCGATGATGAGGTCGGGCACTTCGCTGTCAGCCTCGGTGAGCGCATCGGCGAGCACCAGACGGCCTTCGGCATCGGTGTTGCCGATTTCGACGGTGATGCCCTTGCGGCTCGGCAGCACATCGCCCGGCCGGAAGGCATTGCCCGAGACGCTGTTTTCGACGGCGGGGATCAGCACACGCAGGCGAATGTCGAGCCTTGCCTCCATCAGCATCTGCGCGAGCGCGAGGACGCAGGCGGCACCGCCCATGTCCTTCTTCATCAACAGCATGGCGCTGGAGGGCTTGAGATCGAGAC
>JAJLKS010000370.1:0-7095 GCA_033838765.1 Alphaproteobacteria bacterium | reverse complement strand
CGCGGATATTCCCGGCGTGCAATTCCGATGCTTTCGTCGTCGATGTCGACGCCATGCGCATCGAGGCCGAGCCGCGTCGCCGCTTCCACCGCCGTGCCGATATTGCAGCCGAAATCGATGAAGCGGTTGCCGGGCGCAAGGCTGCGATAGCGCCTGATCTGCTTCATGGCGCGCAGCACCTTGCGCTCGGCCTTCGCGGCGTAGTGCTTGTTCGAGGAATACTTCTCGTAGATCGCCGCAATCTCCGAGAGGGGCGGCGTCGGATGGACGAAATGGAAGCCGCATGTCATGCAGCGGAATATGCGGTAGCCGGATGAAATGCCGGCCGGGCGGAAGGTGCCGCCGCCGCAGATGATGCAGGCGGTGGGCTCCACCGCAGCTTCGTTCATTGTCGTTTCTGTCTGCGTCACTTGATCTCGTCCGAAAAGCTCGCGCCAGACTGACGCCGGGCCCGCCGGGCGTCAACAGATGAATGGGAGGGTTAACGGCGCGTCAGCCGCGCGGCGAAGAAACCGTCCATGCCGCCTTCGATGTCCATATGGCAGGGCAGGCTGCGCAGGTCTCCTTCACCTGTGACGATCTCACCTATGCCGCCGACATCCTCCGGCGCGATGGGCTTGCGTACAAAATCCGCATGGCGGGCGAGGAAGGATGCAATCTGCGCTTCGCCTTCCTCGCGTTCGAGCGAGCAGGTGCAATAGACAAGCGTGCCGCCGGGCGCGAGGAGCTTTGCCGTATTGTCGAGGAGCCGCGCCTGGAGCGCCGTCAGCTTGTCCCGGTCGGCGGGCGATTTCAGATGCAAGACATCGGGGTGGCGGCGCACGGTGCCGGTTGCGCTGCAGGGCGCATCGAGAAGGATGAGGTCCCATCGGCGGCCCGGCGACCAGCCTGCCGCATCCGCCACGATTGTCTTTGCCGAGAGACCGAGGCGGGCGAGATTTTCATTGAGGCGCTCAAGGCGCGGCTTCGAGCGGTCGAGCGCGGTCACCTCCGCGCCTGCGGCTGCGAGCGCGGCCGTCTTGCCGCCCGGCGCGGCGCAGAGGTCGAGCACCTCGCGGCCCGCGACGGCCCCGAGAAGTTTTGCGGGCAGGGCCGCCGCCGCATCCTGCACCCACCAGGCGCCGTCCTCGAATCCGGGCAGTTCCTCCACACGGCCTGCCTCTTCAAGGCGCAGCGTGCCTGTGGGCAGGATCGCCGCGCCGAGCTTTTCGGCCCAGTCGCGGCTTGCCGTTTCGTCCTTCAGGGAAAGATCGAGCGGCGGGTTTTCATAATGCGCGCGGATGATGCGGCGCGCGGTCTCCTCGCCATAGGCGGCCACCCAGCTCTCCCAGAGCCAGTCCGGCGTGTCGAGACGTTCGGTGTCGAGCGCGGCAAGCATCGCATCGCCTTCGCGCGTCAGGCGGCGGAGCACGGCATTGACGAGTGACTTGTAGTGTTTCGCGGTCGCGTCCTTGTCCGCCGCTTCGACATTCATGGCGACGGCGGCATGGGCCGGCACGCGCAGGAACAGAAGTTCGGCCGCACCTGCGCGCAGGATGTCGCGGGTCGGTCCGGCGCGCTTCGGCAGTTCCTTGTCGAGCATGGCATCGATCAGATGGTCGATGGTGCCGAGACGGCGCATGACTGTGGCGGCGATGGCGCGGGCGAAGGCGCGGTCACGCGGCGCGACGCGGGCAAGCGCACCGCCCGCCGCTTCGGCGGCGAAGGCCTCGTCGAGCGGGCGGCGGCTTGTCAGCACATCGCCAATGAGGGCGGCGGCGCCCTGGCGTGCGCCAAGGCCCGGCATGCCGCCGGAGGCAGCAGAAGAGCGGTTGTTCATGGGGAGAGGGTTAGAGCACAGGCCGGAGCCCTGCGCAAAGCCTCAGTTCCCGGACCTGCCGACCTTGCCCCGCGTGCCTCAGTTCCAGGGGCGGCGCTGGACCGCGCCCGTCGCCTCGGCGAATTTCCGCAGTTCGGCTATGCGGTTCGCGGTTGCCGGGTGGGTCGAGAAGAGATTGTCACGGCCGCTCCCGTTCAAGGGATTGATGATGAACATGTGCGCGGTGGCGGGGTTTGCTTCCGCCGCTTCGTTCGGCGCGCCGCGGCGCGCGGCCTCGTCGATCCGCTCCAGCGCAGAGGCAAGCCACATCGGATTGCCGCAGATTTCGGCGCCGCCCCGGTCGGCGGAATATTCGCGTGTGCGGCTGATCGCCATCTGCACGAGGCCGGCGGCCATCGGCGCGACAATGGCGAGCGCGATCGCGCCGATGGCGCCGCCCGCATTGCGGTTGCCGCCGAAGAAGAGCGCGAAATTCGCCAGCATGGAAATCGCGCCGGCAATGGTCGCCGTCACGGTCATGGTCAGCGTGTCTCGGTTCTTGATATGGGCAAGCTCATGCGCCATGACGCCCGCAAGCTCTTCCGGCGAGAGCATGGAGATGAGGCCGGTCGTCGCGGCGACGGCGGCGTTCTCCTCGTTACGGCCGGTGGCGAAGGCGTTGGGCTGCGGATTGTCGATGATGTAGATCGCGGGCACGGGCATGTTCGCGCGGGCCGCCAGCTGCTTGACGATGCCGACATAGTTCGGCGCCGTCGTCTCGTCGACGCGCTTTGCGCTATACATGCGCAGCACGATCTTGTCCGAGTTCCAGTAGGCAAAGAAGTTCATCGCCGCTGCGACAAGAAAGGCGATCATTGCGCCGCCGGCGCCGCCGATCAGATAGCCGAGCCCCATGAAAAGCGCGGTCATGGCCGCGAGCAACATGAAGGTCTTGAGCGTGTTCATCTGTCTGCCTGTTCTCCGGGACAATGGTTCTGGCGGGTTTCCGGGCTGGAAGCCGCGCCGCACCCGCTTTATATGTACTCACAGAGGCCAGGGTTCAAGAAAGGCGCAAATCCGTGGCGGATGTAACAAAGACGGGAGAAAGCGGCGAAAGCGTGGCCGAAGCACCCCGCAAGGCGCTGACGCCTGCGGCCGAACGCGCGCTGGCGGAAGCCGAAGAGCGCCGCCGCAAGGCCGACGCTGCGCCCGCACGCCCGCGCGAGATCAATGGGCGCGGCGGCAAGGAACCCACGCGCTATGGCGACTGGGAAGCGAAGGGCATCATCAGCGATTTCTGATTGCATGCGGCGGGTGCCGGGGGGCGCGACAAAGGACGACCGTTGAACGAGAGATTTTCGCCCCGCCTCCGCCGCTGGCTCGCCATCGCCGGAATCGCCTTCCGCTTCGCGCTGCTCATTGCGGGTCTTTCCGCCGCGCTCTGGTTTGCGCTTATCCATTTTCCCGATGCCTATAATCCCTTCACGCCGCCGGACATCCGCGAGGCGCCCAATGCGGTCACGCCGCTCAAGCTGCGCGGGCTTGCAGGTGAGTACGAGATCTGCACATCGGTGGTGAAGGCGTCCGGCGCGAAGGCCGAGCGCACGAGCATCGCCTCCCGGTCGCAAGGCTGCGGCATGGAGCGCGGGCTCCGCCTTCAGCAGTCTCGGATTTCATATGGCGGCGGGATCGACCTTACATGCCCGGCCACGACGGCGCTTCTGATGTGGGAGCGGCATGTGGTGGAGCCTGCCGCGCAAGAGCATCTCGGCACGGCAGTCACGCGCATCCGCCATATGGGCACCTATGCCTGCCGCAATGTGAACCATTCGGCGGAGGGGCGGCGGAGCGGCCACGCAGCGGCCAACGCCATCGACATTCAGGGCTTCGATCTCGCCGACGGGCGGCGCATCACGCTCCTGGCCCACTGGGACAAGGACACGGATGAAGGCCGTTTCCTCGCCGCCGTCCATGAAGGCGCCTGCGGCATTTTCCCGATGGCGCTCGGGCCCGGCTACAACACGCTCCATGCCGACCATTTCCATTTCGAAATATCGCGCTGGGGCGTCTGCCGGTGAGCGGTCAGAACAGCAGGTAGATCAGGATGATGACCGGAATCGGAACACCGATCGCCCAGAGCAGGATGCCGCGCATGTCTCTCTCCTCGTTCTCCCGTATGAGTTGGGAATAGAACGAGCGGGAAGCGGGCGGGTTCCGCCGCTGTGACGGGTCTACCTACTTTCCGGCAAGCGGGGGAGCGGCACATGGGCGGTCTGACTGTGCGGTGTCGCATGGGGTCGTGCCGCCGACGCCGAAGTCGTGAATGGTGTCCCTAGCGGCGAGAACCTTGTCGACCACTTGCATCGGGACAAGGAATTCACCTCTTTCATTCACCTTGAACTCATCGCTGTGCCAGGCGCGCTGCACGTGAAACAGTGCATGCTTGCCTTCAATGACAATCCCCCCGACCATTTCGAAGTTGCGGACGAGAACGCCAGCTGCGGCAGTCTTCGCCTCGGGCTTTGTAAAGCAATCGAACTTGTAGGCAGATGAGGGAAAATTGTTTCGCGGACCATTGATGATGGATGGCGGATCGAAACGCCTGTCGCAGTAGCTGGATTCGAAACTCTCTATAAAAAGGCGCGAATAGTTCTGGCTGAATCCGGCGGGTGCTGTCACAGGCGTTCGCAGAACGGTGACGGTGATCATGTCATCCCAGTTGTCCAGCGATTGACCGGCGGGAATATATTCGACAATCGCCTGACGTCCGTCGGACTTTCGGTGTGCTTCCTTCCATCCGTCCGGGATTGCGACGAGCAAACGTTCTGTTGATTCTGGAACGTCGAACTCGACGGTTTCCGCGCGGGATGCCGATGCCGACAAAAGGAATATCGCGGCAACTGCGAGTGTTCTGAGCATCATGAATATTCCCCCTGTTCCCAGGAAGAATGATTTCACTCCAATTGGCCCCTGTCACGAAAAAAGGCCGCCCCTTTTATGCTCTCGGGCATACCCCTTTTGTCACCGTGCGGAGCGAGCGCCAATGTTCATCCTTGAGCTGCCTGTGCTGGAAGCAAAGCGAACGGAAGCGGCGCCTTCTCAAACCTCCAGCCGATAACCCTCGCCATCGCGGGTCACATGTCCGGCCGAGGGCGTTGCGAAATGCGTGCCGATGACGAGCGTGTCCTTCTCCGCCATTTCGGCGAGGAAGGCTGCCCGCGTCTTCTCGGCCATGTCGCCATCCGTGTCGAATCCGCTCCGCCAGTCCGTCTTCGCCATCTGGCAGGGATGATGCATCAGGTCGCCGGTGATGACGGCGTTCTTGCCCTTCGATGAGATGACGATGCTGACATGGCCGGGCGTGTGTCCCGGCGTCGGGCGGAGGCGCACTTCGTCGCAGACCATATGATCGTCGGCGACAAGATCGGCGAGGCCCGCATCGAAGATCGGCTGCACGCTGTCGGCGAGCACGGGCGCGTTGTCCTCGTCGTTCTCGTTCGACCAGAAATCCCATTCGCGCTTGCCGATCAGGTAGCGCGCCTTCGGGAAGGTCGGTACCCATTTGCCGTCGACGAGCATCGTGTTCCAGCCGACATGGTCGACATGAAGATGCGTGCAGAGAACGGTGTCGACGCTCTCGCGCGGCCAGCCGGCCTTGTCCATGTCTTTCAGGAAGCCGGTCTGGAGCTTGTTGAAGAAGGGATTGCCGCGCGGCTTGTCGTTGCCGACGCAGGTATCGACCACGATGCGCTTCGTGGGCGTTTCGATGAGCAGCGCCTGAATCGCGACGCGGAGATGCCCCTCCTCGGTCGCGAAATGCGGGCGGAGCCAGCCGATCTCCTTCACGGCGTCCGGATAGGCCTTCACCACCATCGAGCCCTCGCCGCCGCCCGGCAGCGCCGCCTCGAACTCCACCACGCGCGTGATCTTCACGTCGCCGATCTGCCAGTCCGCCATGATTGTCCTCCCAGACCCGAATTGCGAAGAGAGTCAGTTAGGCATGGAGGGCGGCGGGTGCAAGGGATAAAGCGAAACGTGTAGAAAGGAGCAGGTGCTTCGTGGAGGAAGACAATGGGCAGGTCTGCCGAACAATTCTGGGAGATGGTGGCCGGTGATCTCGGCATCCGTATCGATCTTTCTCCCGGCATTGTTTTCTCAGACGGCACGAATCTCTCGGTAGATGCGCTGGTGAAGAATTTCGGTGCACCCCGCGGCATGCTCGTCGTGCAGAACTACGACGTCATCAAGCCATTCGCGAGACGTGCTGTCGCCGACGGGTATGGCTACTCGTCAAATGTCGGCGGCGAACCTTACGACCGCGTTGCCATGATCGAGATCTTGCGCGATTGGCGATGGACCGGTCCGTCGGAATTGAAGCCGGACTGGTTGAGCTAATTCTCTGGCGGCGCCGTGCAGGGCCTGTCGCTTTTCGCCGTGTCGCAGGGCAGCACCATCCGCTGGACGAAGCTGCTCGTCTCTTCACTGACAGCTGCGATCTTTTTTGCGGCAGCGTAGCCGTCCTCAATCATCCCGGCATCGTTGATCTTGAATTCGTCGGTGTGCCAGGCCCGCTGAACCTGATAGATGCCGTCGTTGCCATTGATCACCAGCCCACTGATCAGCTCATAGTCCCGGACATAGATTTGCGGTACTTGCTTGGCGATCGGCTTGACGAGGCAGCCCAGCGAATAGGCCGCCGCAGGAAAGCCGTTGCGGTCGCTCGACGTGACGGCGGGGTTTTTTGGCTCCTCGCGGCAGACGGTCTTGCCGAATATCACGGCCCAGAGCTTTGCGAGATTTTCGTGCGGGTTTTCACCCGGCATCTTCCGCGTCAGCAATGTGACGGTAATCATCTCGTCCCAGTTTTCGACGGTTTGACCTCCGGGAATATACTCGATCAGGGTCTGTGCATCCTTGGTTTCACTGTGCGCTTCGGTCCAACCTTCGGGCAGGTCGATAAGAAGGCGCTCCGTCGATCCCGGTATATCGATCTCAACCACCTCAGCCTGCACGGCGAATGCGGTGAGCATCATCATTGCGGTGAGCGTGAGTGTTCTGAGCATCGTGAATATCCCCCCTGTTCCCGGAAAGGATGATTTCACTCCACTTGCCCGTTGTCATCAAAAAAGGCCGCCCTTTCAAATTTCGAGGCGGCCTTTCGTCACTATACGGATGGAACGAGGCCTCAGCCCGCCTTGTTCTGCCGGTTGTTCACGAGATCGTCGACCACGGAGGGGTCGGCAAGCGTCGAGGTGTCGCCGAGATTCGAGAAATCGTCTTCGGCGATCTTGCGCAGG
>JAJLKS010000369.1:0-2976 GCA_033838765.1 Alphaproteobacteria bacterium | reverse complement strand
CCGCCCTGGCCGCCTGCACCTCGCCGCGCTGCGCGAACATGCCCGCGAAACCGACCGGCGCAAGTGCTGCGGGGATCGTCCATGTCTCGCCGAAAATCTCCGCCCGCGTGTCGATAGCCCCGACATCGCGCAGCACGCGCTGGCGAAGTTTCAGCCGGGCAAAGGCATCGACATTGTCGGCCAGCGTCTTTTCCGCATAGGAGCCGCCATCGAGATAGTCGAAGAGCTGCGTCGGCAGGCGCCGCCGTGCGAATTCCCGGTAGTCCGATACCGAAACCGGGTTGAGATCGAGACTCATGACGTTTCTCCCCTCCGCAGTCCGCGCCGCTCAGGCCCGGCCCGCATCCTCCATCAGCTCGTCCACGGCAACCGGGCCCGCGCTCTCGCGCTTGCTGTCGATGATATAGGCAAGCTCCGAAAACGCCTCGAGCATCCGCTCCGGATCGCCCTGATTGAGAAGCGAGGGAAGATAGCGCGCCAGCGCTTCCTCGAATTCGCGGTGCTTCTGGAGCCCCTTCGGCGTCAGGCTGAGCTTCACGCTCCGCCCATCTTCCTTGTCCGGTGCGCGCGCGATGAGCCCGCGCTTTTCCATGTCGGCAATCAGGCCGGAGGCAGTCGGCTTGCGGATCGCCGCCTCGACAGCCAGTTCACCCGCACGCTTCGGCCCGCGCTTCAGGAACAGCAGGAACCGGTATTGCGGAATCGTTATGTCCAGTTCCCGCGCGATCTTTTCGAACTCGCGGAACAGCACGACGACGGTCCGCGCCATGAGAATGAGGCGCCTGTCGATATCGGCAGTCTCGCCGCCGCTCGTGCCGTTCCGCTTGTCGCTCATTCGCCCTCAGAAAATCGCGTAGCCGCCATCGATCACGAAAGTATCGCCCGAATGATAGGCCGAAGCGTCGGAGGCAAGATAGACTGCGATACCGCCGAAATCGGCAGGCTCTCCCCAGCGCCTGGCCGGCACACGGGGGATCACCTTTTCGGCGAAGGCGGGCGCGGCCTGCGCCTGTGCCGTCATGTCGGTCGCGATCCAGCCCGGAAGGATGGAATTCGCACGCACACCATAGCGCGCATGTTCGACGGCGATGCTCTTCATCATCGAAATCACGCCGCCCTTCGTCGCGGCATAGGCTTCGTTGCGTGCCGCGCCTTCGATCGCCGCAAGGCTCGCAACGCCCACCAGCGAACCGCCGGTGTCGCCGCCACGCGCGCGTTCCACCATATGACGCGCCGTTTCGCGCAGCGTCCAGAACACGCCGTCAAGGTTCACGGCAAGCGTTTTGCGATAGACTTCCGTCGACATTTCGACGAAGGACGGTGCGCCGAAACCGACACCCGCATTGGCAAAGCAGGAGTCGATACGTCCAAGCTCCTTCACCGTCGCGCCGATGCCGTCGACGACTTGGCTTTCGTCCGACACATCCACCTTGCGCGTATAGACTTTCACACCGTGAGCGCGAAGCTGCTCGGCGGCCTTCTTGTTCTTGTCCTCATTCGTGCCCCAGATCGCGACATCCGCGCCCGCCTGCGCGATGGCATCCGCCATGCCGAGGCCGATACCGCCATTGCCGCCCGTCACGAGGGCCACCTTCCCCGAAAGGTCGAAAGGCTTGTAGCTCATCTCTTCGTCTCCCTGATGCTGTTCTTGTGTTTTTCGATTTCGATTTCAAGGCGGGCCGCTTCCGCGCCATCGCCTTTGCGGTCAATTCCTTCCGAGCGGCTTGTCCTTGCCTGCCGTCGCGTCGCGCTTCTCTTCGCGGAGTTCGGCGCAGACGAAATAGGGCTTGAAGCCCAGCGCTTCCGGATCGGGCGGAATCTGGCAGGAATAGACCGATGCGCCCTTCTGCAGAATGAGCGCCGTGCCGAGATTGCCGCGAATCTCGTAGCCGTCGCCGGTCAGGTCTGAGAGCGACTTGCCCGTCGCAACGAAAGGGCCCGCCCGCGATCCCGTATCGAAGCGGCCGGGCTTCGGCCCGCTTTGCGCCGCAAGCGGCCCCGTGGCGAGCACGGCCAGTGCCGCCGATAGGAGAATTGTCCTGAACAACATGAAAACGCGGGCTCCGCTGCGGGAAACTGAAGTGAGGTAATCCTAGATCATCGCATGCGCCGATTAAAACGGCGCTTTGGTCCGTTCATCGCCCTATCCGGCGCAATGGGCGCAGAGCCCGGAAATCTCGACCACCTGCCGTTCGGCACGAAAGCTGGCGCGTTTGGCTGCCTGATCGAGCGCCGTTTCGAGTTTCGGATCGACGATTTCTTCCGTTGCGCCGCATTTTCGGCAGATAAGGAAATGGCCGCTATGGGGCGCTCCCGCCTCCACGCAGCCGAGATAGGCATTGAGCGACTCGATCTTGTGAATAAGTCCTTCGCCCATCAGGAAATCGAGCGCCCGGTATACCGTCGGCGGCCGCGCCGATTTATGGCTGCGGCTCAGCTCGTCCAGCACGTCATAGGCGCCCACCGGCTTGTGGCTCTTCCAGACGATCTGCAGCACCTTTTCGCGCAGGGGCGTCAGTTGCACGCCCCGCTCGGTGCAGAGTTCGCGCGCCGTCGCCAGCGCATCCTCGATGCAAGCCTTGTGGTTATGCGTATGTGCCTGAACCGCGCCGCGCGCCGCCATGCCGCCTCCTTTCAGTCGCTGACGATGGTACAACATAACAAACGCTTCTGTCGCCCCCGGCGCCGACTCGTCCTATTCTCGCTCCCATGTGCGGACGATATGCAATCACTCTGCCGCCCGATGCGATGCGGCGGCTTTTCGAATATCCGGACGAGCCGGATTTCCCGCCGCGTTACAACATCGCGCCGACGCAGCCCGTGCCCGTGGTGATCCGTGAAGGCGGCGAGCGGCGCTTCATGCTGGTGCGCTGGGGCCTCGTGCCCTCCTGGGCGAAGGAAATGCCGCAATCGCTTCTCATCAATGCACGCGCGGAAACGATTGCCGAAAAACCATCCTTTCGCGGAGCCTTCCGC
>JAJLKS010000368.1:0-5558 GCA_033838765.1 Alphaproteobacteria bacterium | reverse complement strand
TTGCACGAAGTATCCGGCAATGTCGAGGCGCGCGAGATTGTAATAGGCGTGGAAGTTGCCGATCGTGCCGGAGGGGTCGTAGATCGCGACCGGACCGGCCTTTGCCAGACCGGCGATCAGCGCCTCGCCCTTCGGCGCGGTCAGCGGATGGCCGAGCGCCTTGAAAAGCGTTGCACCGCCTGCATTGTTGCCCGGCCGCCAGCCATGCGAAAGATCGGCGTTCTTGAAGGTCTCGATCTGCAGCGTCATCAAACTTTCCCGGCGGTCGTGTACGCGAAAACTCAGTAGGGGCCTGCCGCTTCGCGCGTCGCGCGCGAGGCGAAGGGGTTGAGTTTCTTCAGCGTTGAAGTGAAGCGGTGGCGTCGCTGTTCATGCTCCACCACTTCCTCATCCGTCACCCAGTTCATCTGGATCGCGCGGCGCTGGCCCTCGAAAGGCTCATGCCCGTGCCAGGAATTGTCCGAACGGCGGAAGACGAGCAGCGTGCCGCCATTGGGCGAGACTTCCTCGGCCGCATCGTTCAGGTCCGTGCCCGAGCGCAGGATGCGCAGCCGCCCGCCGCCCGCTTCCCAATCCTGATTGAGATAGAGCAGCACGGTGACGATCTTCGACTTGGTGTCGGTGTGGATCTTGCCGTTGTTGCGCGCGCAGAAGCCGCGAATGGTGAACATGGTCGGGCGGTCGGACAGATCGAGCCCGAACTTCTCCTCGATCGCTGCGCGGAACTCCGGGCCGTTCATCTCGTCGAGCAGTTGCTGGAAGCTGCCATGAATGTCGAGCTCGCTCGGCGGGATCGAGCCCGTCGAGTCGATATTCGGGAAATCGGCGATCACGCTGTCGAGCGCCTTGCCGGTCACGAAGGCCGGCACCACGAAATAGTCGTAAGGGTCGGTCTTCAGCGGAGTGGCGCGCAATGCTTCGATGTCGATCAGGCTCATGATGGCTCTGCCTTGTGTCCTAGCCCTTCGGGCTTCCGTTTCGTGCCGCAATGATGTGGAGCTTACAGCGGCAATCGCAACCGCCCAAATGTCGCGGGAGCGAATTGCCGCACCCTGATTAACCTTGCTCCATTAACCACCCGTTTCCTGCGCCTTTAAGCCTGCAATATGGGCCTTGAGGCGCGTGGCGATGGCGGCGGCGATCTCGTCCGTCGCATTTAAGGGATGCGAGGCCCAGCTTTCAAGCGCGCCGCGGAAGGGGCGGGCGGCGCCGCTTTCATACATGGCATCGAGAAAGCGCCGGAATTTGGGCGACCCGCCCTCTAGCTCGATCACATGGACGGGTTTTCCGGTGAAGGCTGCCTCGCCCACCATGTTCACCGAATCGCAGGTCACGATGACGGCATCGGCGAGGCCGAGAAATCCGAAATAGGGGTTCGCGCCCGTCCCGTCCCAGACGATGGCAGGCAGGCCCTTCAGCGCCTCGCTGATGATTTCCGTCTGCCGTTCGCCGGTGCGCCGTGAGGGGGTCACCATCAGCCCCGCGCCTTTCTCCGCAATGGCGGCAAGGTTTTTGCCGAGCCGGGCTGCGACCTCCTCGCTCAAGCGATAGACGGCGTTGGTGCCGCCGATCAGCACGGCAACGCGCGGATGCGGCAGATGCGCCACCCGCGGCGCAAAAATGGCCGCTTCGTCTGCGAGGCGCTTTCGCGTCAGCCGGTGCGGCGAGACGGGCGTCGACAGAACATTGGGGCCCGAAAGCCGGTCATGCGCGGGCGCCCAGACGAAGTCGAAATTCGCAGGGCTGACGCGCGGGTCCTGCAGGATCACCGTGAAGGTGCGCCCGCCCGATTTCTTCCGGATCATCCGCGCATAGGGGATCGACTGGCGGCCGGAGGCGATCAGCACATCCGGCCAGGGCGGGGCGATGCCTTCTTGTGCCTGCGCCGGGCCCCAGGGCGCCATCCATTTGAAAGGCGGGGTGGGGGAAACGCGCTTCACCACGGGCGCAAGGCCCAGCGCCTCGGCCACGCCGATCACCTGTGTCTCGAAGCCCGTCATGCCATTGGTCAGCACCCAGCAGGTGAGATCGGGGCTGATTTCGGTCATTTTCGTGCGCTATCCGGTAATATTATTGCTGAAACGCGGCGCTGCTGAGAGTAAGTAAAACAGCGGGAACCACAAGTCACCTGCCGAGGGGCCATGAAGCGGGCAAAGCTCGATCATATCGATCTGCGGATACTTGCCGAGCTGCAGGCAGACGGGCGCATCACCAATGTCGATCTCGCCTCGCGGGTCGGCATTTCGGCGCCGCCATGCCTGCGCCGCGTGCGCGCGCTCGAGACGGCGGGCTTCATCAAGGGCTATCACGCGGATATCGACGGCCGCGCGCTGGGCTTCGAGGTGACAGTGTTTGCGATGGTCGGGCTCCACAGCCAAGCCGAAGCCGATCTCAAGGCCTTCGAGGCGGAAGTCGCCACATGGCCGCTTGTTCGCGAGTGCCACATGCTCAACGGCGAAATCGACTTCATCCTGAAGTGCGTCGCGCCGGACCTTTCGACCTTCCAGAGCTTCCTCACCGAGAAGCTCACGCCCGCGCCCAATGTCGCGAGCGTCCGCACCTCGCTCACCATCCGCCGCTCGAAACACGAGCCCGGCGTGCCGGTGGAAATGCTGGAAGAGGAGTGAGGTTTTTTACTCCAACCAACCACGCGTCATGGCCCGCTTCATGCGGGCCATCCACGTCTTTTCTTCCTTGCTGAGTCAGCCAAGACGTGGATGGCCCGGACAAGCCGGGCCATGACGTGTTTTTTATGGAGCGAAGTGAAGGCGGTCCCTAC
Organism: Alphaproteobacteria bacterium; assembly: GCA_033838765.1. GTDB lineage: Bacteria > Pseudomonadota > Alphaproteobacteria > Parvibaculales > Parvibaculaceae > Parvibaculum. The sequence goes on along the minus strand of JAJLKS010000368.1, from coordinate 2,779 downwards.
TTGAACCGCACCTTCAGGATTTCATAGCTCTTGCCGCCGCCGGGCGTCACGACTTCCACGCTGTCGCCGGCCGATTTGCCGATCAGCGCGCGGGCGATGGGGGAGGTGATGGAGACGCGGCCCTTCTTCACATCGGCTTCCGTCTCGCCGACGATCTGATAGGTCACTTCCTCTTCCGTATCCTCGTCCACGAGATCGACGGTCGCGCCGAACTTCACCGTGTCGCCGGAAAGTTTCGACACGTCGATGATATCGGCGCGGGAAATCTTGTCCTCCAGTTCCGCCACGCGGCTCTCATTGAGGCCCTGCTGCTCCTTCGCGGCGTGATATTCCGCGTTCTCGCTCAGATCGCCATGCGCGCGGGCTTCCGCGATCGCCTTGATGATGCGCGGCCGCTCAACCGATTTCAGGAACCTGATCTCCTCTTCCAGGGCCTTGTAGCCTTCGGAAGTCATTGGAATCTTTTCCATTTCGCTCGACGATCTTTCTTGTCTTCCGGTTGATGAAAATCCCGCCCGGTTCCGTCCGGGAACCATGTGGCGGGACAACAAGCCGATTGTGATTGAGTGAGGCGGCGCGCGTCAAATGGGATTTGCTGCACGCCGCCTTGCGCTGGTTCAAATATAGGACTGTAGCGAGGATACTTCCAGTTGGCCCTTGCGGACGGCCTCGATGCCTTCCACCGCGGCGCGGGCGCCGGCGGCGGTCGTATAGTAAGGCACCTTCATCATCAGCGCGGCGCGGCGCAGCGACATCGAATCGGCCAGCGCCTGCGCGCCCTCCGTCGTGTTGAAGACGAGGGCGACCTCGCCGTTCTTGATCGCGTCCACGATATGCGGGCGGCCTTCCAGCACCTTGTTGATGGTGCCGACCTCAAGGCCCTGTTCCTGCAGATAGCGCTGCGTGCCGCCGGTTGCGATCAGCTTGAAGCCCATGTCGATCAGCTTCTTCGCGGGCGCCACCAGTTTCGCCTTGTCGCTGTCGCGCACCGACACGAAGACGGTGCCGGACGTCGGCACTTTCGCGCCGCCGCCGAGCTGGCTCTTCGCGAAGGCGACGGCAAAGCTCGTGTCGAGGCCCATCACTTCGCCGGTCGAGCGCATTTCCGGCCCGAGCACCGTGTCGACGCCGGGGACGCGCGCGAAGGGGAAGACGGCTTCCTTCACTGCGACGCGGCCATGCGCATCGGGCTTCAGGTTGAAATCGGCAAGCTTCGCACCGGCCATCACCTTCGCCGCGATCTTCGCCACCGGCTCACCGATCACCTTGGCCACGAATGGCACGGTGCGCGAGGCGCGCGGGTTCACTTCCAGCACATAAATGGTGCCATCCTGCACGGCGTACTGAACATTCATCAGCCCGCCGACATTGAGCGCCAGCGCCATTGCGCGCGTCTGGCGTTCGATCTCGGCAATCGTCGCCGCGGGCAGCGAGTAGGGCGGCAGCGAGCAGGCGCTGTCGCCGGAATGGACGCCCGCTTCCTCGATATGCTCCATGATGCCGCAGATGACGACATCCTTGCCGTCGCAAAGCGCGTCCACATCCACTTCGATCGCGTCATGCAGATAGCCGTCGATCAGCACCGGGCTCTTGCCCGAAACGATCACTGCCTCGTTGATGTAGCGTTCGAGATGCGCCGTATCGCGCACGATTTCCATGCCGCGACCGCCCAGAACGTATGAGGGGCGGATGACGACCGGGTAGCCGATCTTCTCGGCAATCGCCTTCGCCTCTGCGGCGGAGCGCGCAATGCCGTTCGGCGGCTGTCTGAGATCGAGCTTTTCAAGCAGCGCCTTGAAGCGGTCGCGGTCTTCGGCAAGGTCGATCGCGTCGGGCGAGGTTCCGAGGATCGGCACATTCGCGCGTTCGAGATCGTTGGCGAGTTTCAGCGGCGTCTGTCCGCCGAACTGCACGATGACGCCTGCGAGCGTTCCCTTCGAGCGTTCGACGTCGATCAGCTCCAGCACGTCTTCGGCAGTGAGCGGCTCGAAATAGAGGCGGTCCGATGTGTCGTAGTCGGTCGAGACCGTTTCCGGGTTGCAGTTCACCATGATGCTTTCGATGCCGACCTCGTCGAGCGCGAAAGCGGCGTGGCAGCAGCAATAGTCGAACTCGATGCCCTGGCCGATGCGGTTCGGCCCGCCGCCCAGGATGATCGCCTTTTTCGCGTCGGACGGCAGGGATTCGCAATCGGCGTTCCCCGCGAAATCCGTCTCATAGGTCGAATACATGTAAGGCGTCAGGCTTTCGAACTCGGCGGCGCAAGTGTCGATCCGCTTGTAGACGGGGCGCACGCCCATTTCGCGGCGCGCCTTGCGCACGGCTTCTTCTTCGGAGCCTGCAAGCTCGGCGAGCCGCGCATCGGAAAAGCCCATCGCCTTCAGCGCGCGCATGTCCGCCTTCGTCTGCGGCAGCCCGTTCTTCCGCACGGCTTCTTCCGCATCCACGATTTCCTGCAGCTGTTCGATGAACCAGGGATCGTAGGAGCACGACGCGCGGATCTGGTCATGCGGCACGCCGAGGCGGAGCGCCTGCGCGATCACGAGCAGGCGGTCCGGCGTCGGGCGGCCGAGCGCGGCGCGGATCGCATTCTTGTCGTCGCCTTCGCCCATGCCGGGTACGGAGACTTCGTTGAGCCCGGTGAGCCCCGTCTCCATCGAACGGAGCGCCTTCTGCAGCGACTCCTTGAACGTGCGGCCGATCGCCATGGCCTCGCCGACGGATTTCATCGCCGTGCCGAGCAGTTTCTCGGCGCCCGCGAATTTCTCGAAGGCGAAGC
>JAJLKS010000367.1:0-2055 GCA_033838765.1 Alphaproteobacteria bacterium | reverse complement strand
CTACATGCTGCAGCATTTCGAAATGCTCTATGGCGACGAGCAGCATGGTGCGGATGGTCATGCGAGCCGCCTTCGTGCACCGAGCTTCCGCGGCTATTTCTATCAGCTCCTTGCCGGCATGGGCTGGACCAGCGTGCCCTTCCTGCCGTTCCTGAAGCCCGACACGCTCGTGCTCGCAGGCGAAAACGACCAGATCGTGCCTCAGGTGAATGGGCGCTTCCTCGCCTCGCTCATTCCCGGCGCCCGCCTTGAAATCGTGCCCGGCGGGCATCTCTTCCTCGTCTCGCGGGCGAAGGAAGTCATCCCCCTGATCCGCGATTTCCTGGATGAGGCGCCGGTGCGCCGCCCTTTCGCACGGAGTGATTTCGCGGGCGAGCGACGCTTCCGGGGCACCCGCCACACACCTTCCGGGAATCCGCGCCCGGCGGCCTGAGACAGTCAAGTTCCGCGATACGGAAAAATGGACAAATGCCGTTGCTCATTTCGTGCGCCTCGAATTAACTAATGAAAGGCATTAATCCATTGGGAGGGCGGCTGTCATGAAGGTCGGCAAGCGGGGACTGTTTCTGATAGGCGGGCTGGTCATACTGGCCGGGTTGAGCGCCGCGCTCTTCAGCCGGTACTGGTATTACCTGCCCGGCATCATTCAGGCGGTTACAAACCCGGTTCAGCCCAATCGCGAAATCGTCTGGGAGGAGGGGCCGGCAGAAGCCGCGCAATCGCCTGCCGACCGCGCGCCCAACATCATCGTCATTCTGGTGGACGATATGGGCTTCAATGAACTCACCTATGGCGGCGGCGGGCTTGCCGGCGGAACGGTGCCGACACCCAACATGAACTCCATCGCACAGGACGGCGCGATCTTTGCCAACGGATATTCCGGCAACGCGACCTGCGCGCCTTCACGGGCTGCAATCATGACGGGCCGCTTCGCCACGCGTTTCGGCTTTGAATTCACGCCCGTGCCGCCTGCCTTCGCGGAGAACATCGCAGCATTCGGCAATACCGGCGCAATCTTCAATGCCGATCTCGTGAAGGATACGCCGCCTGTCGATGAGATGAGCGTGCCGCTGAACGAGATCTATATCTCGCAGATGCTGAAGGAGCAGGGCTACCGCACGCTCATGCTCGGGAAATGGCATCTTGGCGCAACGGATACATCGCGCCCGGAAGCGCGAGGCTTCGATGAAGCACTTGGCTTCATGCCCGGTGCCGCGCTCTTCCTGCCGAAGGATCACCCCGACGTTGTCAACTCGATGCAGGACTTCGATCCCATCGACAGGTTTCTCTGGGCGAACCTTCCCTATGCCATCCAGTATAATGGCAGCAAGCATTTCGCGCCGTCGGACTATATGACGGACTATCTCTCGAATGAGGCGGTAAAGGCGATCCGGGCGAACCGCAACCGGCCCTTCTTTATGTATCTGGCCTATAATGCGCCGCATACACCGTTGCAGGCGCTGAAATCCGACTACGATGCCCTCTCCCATATCGAGGACCATACGCTGCGCACCTATGCCGCGATGATCGTCGCGCTCGATCGCGGCATCGGCAAGGTGCTCGATGAGTTGCGCGCTCAGGGCCTCGACGAAAACACGATCGTGATCTTCTCGAGCGACAATGGCGGCGCGAACTACGTCGGCATCCCCGATCTCAACACACCCTATCGCGGCTGGAAGCTGAGCTTCTTCGAGGGCGGCATTCACGTTCCCTTCTTCATGAAATGGCCGGCGAAAATTCCGGCAGGCACCAGGATCGAGAACAGGGCCGCGCATGTCGACATATTCGCGACAGCCGCCGCCGCCGCAGGCGCGCGGTTGCCGGAGGACCGCGTATATGACGGCGTCAATCTTATGCGCTACGTCCGCGGCGAATCCGCAGTCGACCGGCCGCTCTTTTTCCGGTCCGGTCATTACCGGACGCTCCTGAAGGGGGACTGGAAGTTGCAGGTGTCCGAACGCCCGGAAAAAACCTGGCTGTTCAATCTCTCGGAAGACCCGACGGAGAAGCACAACCTTGCGGATGCGGAACCTGCTATTCTCGCCGAGATGAGGG
>JAJLKS010000366.1:0-3041 GCA_033838765.1 Alphaproteobacteria bacterium | reverse complement strand
GGGGTTGTTTTGGTGTTTTGGTGTGTTTTTGTGGGGGGTTGTGTTGTGTGTGTTGTGTGGGTTGGTGTGGTTGTTTGTGGGTGTGGGGGGGGTTTGGTTGGATGAGGACGACCCGATCCTCATCCTCGAGTCCATGAAGATGGAAATTCCCGTCGCTGCGCCTTTTGACTGCATCCTGGTCGAACTTCTCGTCGCGGAAGAGGATACAGTCGCAGAAGGCCAGCCCGTCGCCATCGTCGAACGCGCCTAGGCCTCTCCGAAAATCCGCTTTAGATGCGCGTTGAGAAACTTGCCCGAGGGATCGAGCCTGCGGCGAAGCGCGCAGAAATCGTCCCACTTGGGATAGAGAGCGGCAAAATCCTCTGCACCTAGCGTATGCAGTTTGCCCCAATGCGGACGGCCATCATAGCGCTTGAAGATCGCTTCCACGCCTTCGAACAACTCGGCATAGGGTTGCTTGTGATACTGATGCACGGAGACCGTCACGCTGTCGCGCTTGTAGAAGGGGCTCAGCCATGCGTCGTCCGCCGCCACATACCGGAATTCGAGCGGAAACAGGAAATTCACGCCGCACTTGCGCATGTATTCGCCGACCTCGCGAACGCAGTCCGGCCCCTTCTCCGCAGGAACCGCATATTCCATTTCGTTGAAGCGCACGTTCCGGTCGCTCGGAAATGCGTCATGCGACCAGCGCACCTTTTTCTGAAACTCCGCGCCATCTTCCTTCGCGCTCGCCGCGTATCGGGAACCGCTCGCCGAAGTCAGAAAGCGCTGCAACGGACCGCGCAGAAAGGGTAGCGCACGAGACAGGTCGCATGCCCGCATCATGATCTTGTCGGAGCGGGCCATCTCGCCATCCGGCATCCGCCGCCGCGGTTTCGGTTCTGCATCCGTCTCGCGCAGGAACTTGACGAGCGCCTCCTTGGCGAAAGGAAACCAGAAGAACTCGAAATGCCGGTTTGCGTCGCGCAGCTCCTCCGCGCGCCGCAACGCTTCATCGATCGGCATGCGGCCGCCATCCTCTTCCAGCGCATAGATGGGACGGCACTTCATCGTAATTTCGGTCATCACACCGAGACTGCCGAAGCTCACACGGCCCGCATCGAAAACATCGGCGTTCTCGCTGGCATTACAGGTGAGGATATCGCCATTCGCCGTTACAAGACGAAAACCCGTCACCGCAGAAGACACCGAGCCGAGCGTCCCGCCGGTCCCGTGCGTACCTGTGCCGACAGCGCCCGCCAGCGCCTGCCGGTCAATATCGCCCTGATTGACGAGCGCCAGACCGCGATCGAAAAGTTCTGGGCCGAGGTCCCTTATCGTCGTACCGGCCTTAATGCGCGCCGTTTGCGCCGCCTCGTCATGGTCGATCACGCCGGCAAGCCCCCAAAGGGTCATCAGCGTACCGTTGCTCTCGACAAGTGGCGTGAATGAATGACCGCGGCCTGCGACGCGAATGGGTGCAGGCGCATTCCGGATGACCTCGACCACGTCTTCCTCGCTGGAGGGAGCCGCCAGATTCTGCGGCCACGCCTTGACCCAGCCAGACCAGTTCGACCAAACATCCGTCATACGTGCCTCCTCTTTCGCGCCCGCCGATGATAGCGAAGCGCGGCTTCCAATGCTCGAAAAATGAAAAGCCCCGGCGCCATGGCCAGGGCTTTCGCTCCCGGGAAATCTCTTCGGCTTCAGTCGCCTTTACTGCCTGCATCAAGGGCTTCAAGCGCAGCCTTGGCGTCGGCGACGCTCTCTTCCTGCGACTGCGGTTTGAAGTTGCGCACCATCATCGTCGCTTCCTTGATCTCGGCAGGCGTCATCTCCGAGGAAAGCCGTTCGATGGCCCCCGTAGCGAGGCGCGGAAAGCCCCCCTCGATGGCGAGCTGGTAATACATATAGGCGCGCACCCGGTCTTCGGGCACACCGGCGCCATCCTCATACATCGTACCTATATTGTATTGGGCGCTGGGATGTCCCTGCTTCGCCGCCGCCTCGTACCAGATTGCGGCCAGGCGGACATTCTTTTCGAGGCCAATGCCCTGATCGTAGAAAGAGGCAAGATCCAGCTGCGACCGCATATCGCCGCCCTTTGCACCGAAGGTCTGATACTCGACCGCCGCGGGTATATCGCGCTCCACAACCTTGGCATCGAGATATTCTTCGCCAAGACGGAATGCCGCGCCCGCATCCTTGTTCACCTCGACGGCCTTCTTCCATTCGGCAATCGCCTCCGGATAGAAACCGCGCTGATAGAGGTCCTCGCCGGACGCCTCGTTCGGCGCACCTTCGATCGAGGGATCGGGTTCCGAAGGATCCGCCATTTCGGCGTCTGCCAGAACCGGCCGCGCATGGGCAGCAATGGTACCGGCATGAATGGCCGCCGCCGTCAGCGCAAACGCTGCCACGATCGACAGAAAGGCCGTGGCCATGCGGGCGTCCTTTTTTTCCGCCACCCGAACCATATGCATGTTTTCCTCCCTCCGGATATCCATGGGCTGAGCGGCCATACCGCTCTGCTTCCAACGGCCCGTTTCCTCCAGTCCCATATTCGGAAACGACCGGCCAAAGCCCAAATTAAAGATTGGTCAGAAAGGGAGCCGAAATAAGGCGGGTGTGTGACTCAGCTTCCGTGGGTCGCACGGAATCCGGTGAGGAAACTGCGGAGATTGGGTCCGAGACCGTCGCAAAGATAGCCACCCTCCTGCACCAGTACGGTCGGAAGACCGAGCTTGCCTATTGCCTCGCCGATCCGCCCGAAGCCGTCTGTCGTGATGGCGAAGCCGCCCTGCGGATCGTCCTTGAAGGCGTCGAGCCCGAGCGCCACCACAAGCGCACCCGGCGCAAAAGCCCTGATGCGTCGGAATGCATCGTCGAGTGCCGGCATGTATGCCCGGTCGTCCGTGCCACGCGGCAGCGGCAGGTTGTAGTTGTAGCCGAGGCCCGCCCCCTCGCCGCGCTCATCGGCATGGCCCCAGAAGAAGGGGTAGAAACGCACCGGATCGGCATGGATCGAGACGGTCAGAATGTCCGCCCGGCCATAGAAC